>JAUWHT010000149.1 GCA_030605745.1 Pirellulales bacterium
ATAAAGCCGCGACCGGTGGTCGCGGGTGAACTCTGGACCGCTGGGCGCGACCACCCGTCGCGGCTTTATGGACGGCAACTACCTGGCCGCTGCGGCGATGTTTTCTGCGGTGAAGCCGAAGTGCTTCAGCAGCACGCCGGCCGGGGCCGAGGCGCCGAAGCTGCTCATACCGATGAAGCGGCCTCCGGGGCCGATGTACTTGTGCCAGCCCTGCTCGACGCCCGCCTCGACGGCAATCCGCTTGGTACACTCAGGCGGCAGCACCGAGTCGCGATACTCGGCCGGCTGGGCGTCGAACAATTCCCAGCAGGGCAGGCTCACGACCCGGGCTTTGATCCCATCGGCGGCAAGCTGCTCGTGGGCCTCCAGGCAGAGCGATACCTCGCTGCCGCTGGCGATCAGGATCAGCTTGGGCTTGCCATCGGCGGCATCGGCCAGCACGTAGCCACCCTTTTGCAGGCCGGAGGCTGGGGCGTACTTGGTGCGGTCGAGCGTGGGCAGGTTTTGCCGCGTTAGGACCAGCGCGGCCGGCCGGTCGGCAAGCCGCATGATCGCACGGTACGCCTCGGCCACCTCGTTGGCATCGGCCGGGCGAATAACCATTATGCCCGGTATCGCACGCAGGGAGGCAAGCTGCTCGACCGGCTGATGCGTCGGGCCGTCCTCGCCGACGCCGATCGAGTCGTGGGTCAGGATGTAGAACACCGGCAGCCCCATCATGGCGGCCAGCCGCATTGCGGGGCGCATGTAGTCGGCAAACACGAAGAACGTCGCCCCGTAGGCCCGCAAGCCGCACAGCGTCATGCCGTTGCAGATGGCGGCCATGGCGTGCTCGCGGATGCCGAAGTGGAAGTTGCGTCCGGTATAGTAGCCGGCCGCGAAGTCGTCCGCCCCGTCGATCAGCGACTTGTTCGACGGGGCCAGGTCGGCCGACCCGCCCAGCAGCCAAGGCACGTTCCGGGCAACCTGGTTGAGCACCTTGCCGGAGGATGCCCGGGTGGCAAGGCCCTTGGAGTCGGCGGGGAACTGCTGGATGTCGGTGTACCAGCCATCGGGCAGTTTGCGATTCTGCACCATTTCAAGTTGTTCGGCCAGTTCGGGATACTTGGCTTTGTACCGGGCGAATTTTGCATCCCATGCCTCGCGTAACTTCTTGCCGCGCGTACCGATCCCTTGATGGAAATGGGCCAGGACCTCCTCGGGCACCACGAAGTGTTTGTCTTCCGGCCAGCCGTAGGCCGCCTTGGCCAGCCGGACCTCGTCTTCGCCCAGCGGAGCGCCGTGGGCGCCGGCCGTGTTCTGCTTATTGGGGGCACCAAAGGCGATAATGCTACGGACGATGATCAACGTGGGCCGATCGTCGGTTTCGTGAAAGATTTTGATCGCGCGTCGGAGCGATTCCAAGTCGTTGACGTCGTCCACCCGGACCACGTTCCAGCCGTAACCTGTAAACCGCGTGGCCACGTCTTCGCTGAAAGCCAGCGAGGTCTTGCCTTCGATGGTGACCTGGTTGTCATCGTAGATCCAGCAGAGGTTCGATAGCTTCAGGTGTCCGGCGATCGAGGCGGCCTCGGCCCCGACACCTTCCATCAGGTCGCCATCGCTGCACACCGCGTAGGTGTTGTAGTCGAACAGCTCGAAGCCCGGCCGGTTGAAGTACCCGGCCAGCCACCGCGCGGCGACGGCCATGCCCACGCTGTTGGCGATCCCCTGGCCCAGCGGCCCGGTGGTGGTTTCCACGCCGCTGGTTTCTCCGTATTCGGGATGCCCGGGACAGCGGCTTCCAAGCTGGCGGAACCGGCGGATTTCGTCCAGCGACACGGCCGGCTCGTCCGACGGCTTCCCGTCGTTGCCGGCCTGCTTCACGCCGGCCAGGTGCAGCATCGAGTACAGCAGCATCGAGGCATGTCCGCAGGAGAGCACAAACCGGTCACGGTTCGGCCAGTCGGGTCGGTCGGGGTCGTAGCGGAGCACCTGATTGAACAGCACATAGGCCGCTGGGGCCAGTGCCATCGGCGTGCCCGGGTGACCGCTGCGGGCCGCCTCGACGGCGTCCATCGAAAGGGTACGGATCGTGTTGATCGCCAATTGTTCGATGTGGTCTGTCGCGTCGGCCATTCTTCTCACGTCACGTGCAGAACATAGAAATATCTCACTTAGGATTTGTCCAAAAACAACTCCTTAACCCGCCGAGTATACGGGCTGCGGCCCGGTTCGTCAACTCGCCCAACCGAAATACGGCTCATCCGGATCTTGCCTCCCGCAGCCTTGTTGGCTACAAATTGCTTGAATGAACTATCTTGCTCATGCTTTGCCGTTTCTGGACGAGCCGTATTTTGCGGCCGGCACGGGGATACCCGATTGGTTGACGGTGGTTGACCGCCGCGTTCGGGTGCGTGGGAAGCAGGTGCAATCGTTTCTGAAGGATGCCGATCCGGTCACCGCCGCGGTAGCCGGGGGCATCTTGCAGCATCTGAGCGACGACGCCCGGTTCCACGCCACCCAGGCGTTTGCCGAGTTGTCGTTGGAGTTGGCCGCCCGGGCCCGCGACACTTTGGCGGTCGATTCGGGATTGCAGCCAAGTTTTCTGGGGCATCTGCTTGTCGAGGTCCTGTTGGACGCCACGTTGGCGGCCGAGGACACCGGCCGGCTTGGGGCGTACTATGAGGCGCTGGAGTCGGTCGACGGCCGGCTGGTCGAACGGGCGGTCAACCGAATGGCTACCCGGTCTACCGACCGGCTGGCGGTTATGATTTCGCGGTTTTGCCGGGAGCGCATCTTGTGGGATTACTTGGAAGATGGCAAACTGATGGTACGGCTGAACCAAGTGATGCGCCGGGTGAAGTTGGCCCAACTGCCCGACCATTTCCGCGACCTCCTGCCGGAGGCCCGGCGACTGGTCCAGCGCCGAAAAAGTGACCTGCTGGAGGGGATTCCAGCACAGCGAGGACTCGGGGCTGGGGACTAGGGACTAGGGACTCGGAACTGGGGGTGGCAACCGATTTTCCGAGCCCCGAACCCCGAGTCCCGAGCCTCGAGTCCCGAGCCCCGAATCCCGAGTCCCGAGCCCCGAACCCTTAAGGAGAACTCAATGCGCTATGGAATGAACCTGCTGATGTGGACCGACACGCTCACCGACGAGATGCTGCCGCTGTTAGACCAGCTCAAGCAGATCGGATACGACGCGGTCGAGATACCGATCTTCGACGCCGACGTGGACAAATATGCGAGATGGGGAGAACGGTTCGACCAACTCGGGCTGTTGCGGACCGGCACGGCAGTCCGCGGTGCGGACGAAAACCCGATCAGCCCGGATGCCGGTGTCCGCCGCAAGGGCGTCGAGGCCAACAAGATGACGCTGGATTGTTGCGCGGCCGCCGGCTGCCGGGTAATGGCCGGACCGTTCCATTCCGCCCTGGGCGAGTTCAGCGGTGCCGGGCCCACCGAAGATGAGTGGAAATGGGCCGTCGAGGCCATGCAGGAAGTGGCCGAACATGCCGAAAAGTGCAATGTGACCCTCGCGGTGGAGTACCTGAACCGCTTCGAGTGCTACCTGTTGAACACCGCGGCCGATGGGGCCCGGTTCTGCCGCGAGGTGAATCATCCCCGCTGCAAAATGATGTACGATACGTTCCACGCCCACATCGAGGAGAAGAGCATTCCCGAAGCGATCCGCGCGCTTAAGGACTGCCTGGTGCACGTGCACATCTCCGAGAACGACCGCAGCACGCCGGGTCAGGACAACGTCCGCTGGAAGGAGACCTTCGATACGCTTAAGGAAATCGGCTACGACAACATTTTGGTCATCGAAGCTTTCGGCCTGGCCCTGGAGAAACTCGCCGCAGCCACCAAGATCTGGCGCCGGATGTACCAGAGCGAGATACAACTGGCCACCGACGGGCTGGGTTTTATGAAGGCAGAAGTGGCCAAGCGTCGGTAAGCCGCTCGCGGCTTGAACGAGCAGACATAGCTGCTAGAATATAATGGGGTGGTTTGTGGATTGGCAGGAGCTATTGCAATGAAAGCGATCAAAGCGATTGTTGAGGATGGGAACGTTCTGCTAAACGAACCTTTGGGCGCCAAAGGGCGGTTTGATGCCATCGTGGTTGTCTTAGACCCCGATCCGTGGGCCGACTTGATCAATGATCCGCGGCCACGTCCCGAACTGGTGAAGGCTGGTCAGGAGGCACTCAAAGAATTTGAAGAGGGGAAAACCACGCTGCTTGATCCAGACAGAATGTCGTGAAGTCCACCGCAACGAACAACTTCTGGAAACTATACCACGGTTTGCCAGAATCGGTACGTCGGCAAGCACAAGTGGCGTTCCGCCTTTTCCGCGATAATCCAGCACACCCAAGTCTTTCCTTCGAACGTCTACGGAGCCATTCCGAGTTTTGGTCTGCCCGCGTGACCCGCAACTATCGTGTTGTGGGAAGAAAGCTGGAAAATACAATGATTTGGTTCTGGATCGGAAGTCATGGCGAGTTTGACAAGAGATTTCCGGCCTAGCCAACGATTCCGTAATAGAGGCATGTCCGAAACGTCCCGTCTACAATCTGAACCTCCGGAGCAGGGCATCTCGCTCGACGAGTTGACCGAGGCGTTTGCGCAGGTGATGGGGAGCGGGCCGAGCGGCGAGCCCCAACCGGATGAGACTGCCGAGCAGGAAGCAGACCAGGCGGCCGCCGAGCAGGACGATCCCTGCCCGATCAGCCCGCGGAGCATCCTCGAAGCGATGCTCTTCGTGGGCAACCGCGAGAACCGGCCTCTTTCGTCGGCCCAAGCGGCCGAACTGATGCGGGGCGTCGAGCCCGGTGAAATCGCCGGACTGGTCGACCAACTAAACCACTGCTACGCGGCCGACGGCTGCCCGTATCACATCACAAACGACGGGCCTGGATACCGGCTTGCACTTCGCAAGGCGTTTCACCCGTTGCGTAACCGATTCTACGGACGCATCCGCGAGGCTCGGCTGTCACAGGCCGCCATCGATGCCCTGGCCGTTGTCGCCTACCAGCAACCGCTCACCGCCGAGCAGATCGGCCGCCTGCGGGGCAGACCGAGCAGTCACGTGCTCGCTCAACTGGTGCGCCGCGGCCTGCTGCGAATCGAACGTCAGCAGACCAAACGACGAACCGCCCAATACTTCACCACCGATCGGTTCCTCAAGCTGTTCGGTCTGAAGACCCTAGACGACTTGCCGCGAAGCGAGGAACTGGAGGGGAGTGGATAGTGGATAGTGGATAGCCGGCAGGCAACGCCTGGCGGGACGCAACTCCATAACAGTAAAGAACTTGCGGATTTCCCCAGAATAAGCGCAGACGCGCCTTGCCCCAGTTGGTAGAATTTCTCCCTTTGGTTTGGACGCTTTGGGTATGTCCATTGCACAATTGTCTGCCGATTTGCACGCTGCCGCCCCGCTGGTCGGGGCGTCGCTATTGGCGTGCGATTTCGCCAACCTCCGGCAGGAAATCCGCCAAGTGGAACAGGCAGGGGTCCGCATCTTGCACCTGGACGTGATGGACGGACATTTCGTGCCCAACATCAGTTTCGGCCTGCCGATCGTGGAGGCTGTACGACGCACGAGCGACCTGCCGCTGGACGTGCACCTGATGATCTGCGAGCCGGGCTGCTATCTGAAGCAGTTCCGCAGCGCGGGCGCCGACCTGATCACCATCCACGTCGAGGCCGTGCCAGACCCGCGGCCCGTGCTCGAAGAGATCCGCTCGCTGGGTGCGGGTGCCGGAATCACGCTGAATCCGCCCACGCCGGCGGCCGACGTGGAAGCCTGCCTCGATCTGTGCGACCTGGTTCTGGTGATGAGCGTAATGCCCGGCTTCGGTGGTCAGGAGTTCGACCCGGCCGCCGTGGACAAACTTTGCCGGCTCCGCGCGATGGCCGGGCCGGACGTGCTGTTGTCGGTCGACGGCGGCATCAGCCTCGAAACCGTCGGACCTTGTGCCGCTGCCGGCGCCGATCTGTTTGTGGCCGGCACGGCCCTTTTTTCCCAAGATAACTATGGCCGATTTGTCGATGAAATGACCGGCCTGGCAAAATCCTTCACAGACGCACGAGTTTAGTTATGCTTCGGATTGTACTCATCCGTCCCGGGTCCACCGATTACGACCAACAACAACGCATCCAGGGTGCGCTAGACGTCCCGCTGAATGAACAAGGCAACTGCGAGGTGGCTCAACTCATCGACCAACTCAAACAGCAAGGAATTGAAACCGTTTATGCGCCGCCGTGCCAACCGGCGCAACAGACTGGCAAGGCCATCGCCGAGGGCCTGGGGGTCAAACTCAAGAAGCTCGACCGGATGCAGAACCTCGACCACGGGCTATGGCAGGGGATGCTGGTCAAAGACGTCCGTCGCAAGCAACCGAAAGTCTACCGCCAGTGGCAGGAACAGCCGGAAAATGTCTGCCCACCCGATGGAGAAATGCTCAGCCATGCCCAGCAGCGTGTCCGCGCCACGTTGACCAAGCTGCTAAAACGTCGTAAGCAAGGCACAATCGGGCTGGTCGTGCCCGAGCCGCTGGCCAGCCTCGTGCGCCGCTTCATCCACCAGGACGAATTGGGCAACCTGTGGAAGGTAACCAACGGACATGGACAGTGGGAAGTGCTGGAAATCGAACCGGAGGAAGTGCTGGCGCAGTAGTGGAGAGTGGATAGTGGATAGTGGATAGTGATGAGTGGAGAGTGGTGAGGGGGTGGCAATTCATTGCCACCTCAATTGCGACGCAAGAATCCCAAATCTGAAATCCCCCGTCATGGCTGCAAACAGTCCTGATCCGAGCAAGTGGAAGAGCATGATGAAGCGTGCCAAGCGGGGTGTGCCCGAGGGGCTCTGGATGCGCTGCCCGGGGTGCCAGCAGACTATCTTCCGTAAGGAGGCGGAGAAGCGACTGGGGGTTTGTCCAGAGTGCGATTATCACTGGTACGTGCCTGCCCGGGAGCGAATCCGCCAGGTGCTCGATGAAGGCACGTTCGAGGAATGGGACGAGTATCTGGAACCGACCGACCCGCTCAGCTTCGTCGACAAGAAGCCGTACTGCGAGCGTCTGAAGGAGGAGCAAGAGCGGACCGGGCTGCGCGATGCGGCCTTGGTGGGGACCGGCATGATCCGTGCCCGACGTGTCGCCTTCGGCGTGACCGACTCGTCGTTCATCATGGGCAGCATGGGATCGGTGGTGGGCGAAAAACTCACCCGAACCGTCGAACGCGCCACCGAAGAGCAGTTGCCGCTGATCATCATCTCCGGCAGCGGCGGCGGCGCCCGAATGCACGAAGGCATGCTCTCGCTGATGCAGATGGCGAAAGTGTCGGCCGCGTTGGCCCGGTTCGACAGTGCCGGCGGACTGTTCATCTCAGTGCTGACCAACCCGACGATGGGCGGAGTGGCCGCCAGCTTCGCCTCGCTGGGCGACGTGGTCTTCGCCGAACCGAAGGCCCTGATCGGCTTCGCCGGACCACGCACAATCAAGGCCACCATTCGCATCGAATTGCCCAAGGGCTTCCAAACCAGCGAATTCCTGCTAGAACACGGGTTTGTCGATCGCATCGTCTGCCGCAGAGACCTCAAGAGCGAGATCGCTCGAACGATCGACTACTGCGGCAAGTAAGAGAAAAAACACCACGGAGACACGGAGATTACACAAAAAAGATATAGAATGTTGTGGCCTATTGCCAGGATCAATCAACATTAAGCTCCGTGATCTCCGTGTCTCCGTGGTGAACCCAGCGTTGTAGTACCGAGCAGCGGACGATGCCTATCATTGATCACTTCAAAACGCTGTTCTCCGGCGGCCGGATGGACGTCTCGTCGCGCTTCGCCCTACTGCGCGAGGCGATTTCCGGGACCATGTCTAACTTCTACATGGCCCGGGACCTCCGCAGCGGACAGGTCGTGGGTCTGAAGATTCTCGATCCGAAGAAGACAGCCGCCTTCGAAGCCCGATTCAAGGGCCTCCACAAACCGTGCGAGGGCGAAATCGCCGTCCAGTTCAAGCACCCGCACATCGTCGAGACCTACGAACACGGGATTACCACCGCCAGCGAGCAGTACCTGGTAATGGAGTTCCTGGAAGGGGCCGGCATGAACTCGCTGCTGGTCGGCCGCGACAGGCATCTCGACGGCCGACGCATAAGGTTCATCCGCCAGGCGGCCGAGGCCCTGGCCGCCGTGCACGCCGCCGGACTGATCCACCGCGACGTCTGCCCGCGAAACCTGATACTGACCGGCGACGGCGAGAACCTGAAACTGATCGACTTCGGGCTAACCGTGCCGGCTACCCGGCCGTTCATGCAGCCTGGCAATCGCACTGGAACACCCAACTACATGGCCCCCGAGCTGGTCCGACGCAGGGCAACCGACCAGCGGCTGGATGTGTTTGCCTTCGGCGTGACGGCCTACGAAATCTGCACCTGCGAGCTTCCCTGGCTGCGCGGCACCACGGGTATGGTCGCCATGCGCCACGACACCGACTCGGCCGCCGACATCCGCAAGTACCGCCCCGGGATCAACCCCACCTTGGCCAAGGCAATCCACTCCTGCATCGAGCCGGACGTCAGCCGGCGCTACCCGTCGATGGAAGAATTCCTCCGCACGATCCGCCGAGTCGAGCACGAAGACCAGCAGTAGCCGCTCGCCCGGCTAGTCTGAATTTCTCACCACGGAGGCACGGAGGACACGGAGGACACGGAGATTATTGAAAGCCTAAGCTTTTCAATGATGTTGTTGAAAACACTTTGATGTCTGACGTAAGCTATCAAAACTCTAATCAAAGCCGTTTCTCCGTGTCCTCCGTGCCTCCGTGGTGGATTTTCTGGTGAGAAATCCGGGCTAGCTCCTCCGGAGTGATGTCTCGGATTAGGAACCACTTCTTGTGCGACGTGTGGCCGGCGATCAACTCGATCTGTGATTTGCGCAGCGAAAGCTGCTTGCTCAGAAGCGCGATAACCGCCCGGTTGGCCTTGCCCTTCTCGGGCGATTGGGCCACGCAGACTTTCAACATGCCATCCTGCTCGCCGCGGATTTCATCGTGGCGGGCACCCGCCTGGACGCGGACCGGCAAGATGGCGCCCTCAGCGTGCGGCTCCAGCGCGATCACGGCCTGATCCCTTCTATCCTACGACTATGCAGCGTAAGGAACAATCTCAAGCTCTGCCCCAGCGTCAATCCTGGACAGAATTTCCTCGACGTGCCCGAACACTTCATCTTCCATCAAATACTCGGAGCAGTTGCGGCACTGGATTACAGGTAGTTTCTTCAGGATCACAATGGTCTTGTCGGAAACCTTAAAGGGAAGATCTGTGGTCACGGTTTCGAGTGTCGCTCCGCATACGGTACATTTCATTGCACTTTTCTCCTTGTCTTTAGTTTGTCAACGATTTCCTTCAAACAGCGCCGAACCGATCCGCACCATTGTAGCTCCTTCTTCGATGGCCGGTTCGTAGTCGGCGCTCATGCCCATGGAGAGTTCGTCGAGCACGATACCTTCTGGGCAGTTCTCGCGGAGCCGGTCGCGGAGTTGGCGGAGTCGGGCAAAGTCGGCCCGGGCAGCGTCAGGACCGCCTTGGAGGCCGGCTATGCACATCAAGCCGCGCAGCTCGACGTTGCGGTAGCCGGCCAGCTCTTCCAAGAATGGCTCCACGGCTTCAGGCTCGAAACCGTGTTTGGCCGACTCGCCCGAGATGTTCACTTCCAGCAGGATCGGTACGCGGCGGTCCAGTTCGCCGGCGATGCGATCGACCGCGGCGATCAGTCGCGGGCTGTCGGCCGACTGGATCATTTCGACCAGCGGCAGCGTGCGCCGGACCTTGTTACGCTGGAGATGCCCGACCATGTGCCAGCGGATGGGCAAGTCTTGCAGCAACTCGGCCTTTTCCCAAAGCTGTTGCGGCCGGCTCTCGCCCAGCACGGTGCAACCGGCCTCGACCAGCGCGCGGACTTCCGCCGGGCCGACATACTTGGTCACCGCCACCAGCGTGATCTCCCGGGCGGTGCGGCCGCAACGTGCAGTGGTATCGGCAATCCGGCCGCGGATGTCGGCGACGTTCCGGGTGATTTGTGCGGTGAGATTATTCATAGAAAATCCGTTTAGCCGCCGGGCTTGTCCAGCGCGCCGTCGTTCGAGCGCATTGACCACCGGGCAACGCGCCGGGCAAGCCCGGCGGCTAAACTACACGCGCATACTGCCATTATTTCACGGTCACCGTCGCCTGCGGCGCGTTTGACAACAGGATGCCGGATTTGTGTTGCCGGGCCAGCCGGGCTAATTCGTCAGCGGCGGCGATCGGGATCATGTCTAAGTCTTCGACGAGCGACGGATCGAGCCGGCTGAGCAGGTAGACCTTGGCCCGATCCAACGCCCGGGCGAGTTGTGCGGCGGGCTGGGTGTCGGGTGGCCGGTCCTTGCGAATGTGCCGCAGTGCCGAGTCGCGTGATTGGGCGCCGATCATCCGCTGCATTGCCTCACCGGGCGCGGCGGCCAGGTCGCAACAGACAGCGATCGTCCCACCGTCTTCAACCAGGCCGACCGCGGTTGCCAGGGCCCGGCCGAAGTTCTGCCAGGTCTGTTTGTTTGCATTGCCCTGGATGCCGGCCACTACAAGGCTTGCCCGGTGCGGCGTCCGGCTGCTCCAGGCCGCTTCGTACAACCGTTGGCCTTGCTTGTGAACCGCATCGCTATGCCCGGCCAACACGTGCAGGATACCGTCGCCGGCGGCCGGGACGAGTTGGATCGTGAAGTTTATCCCCAACAGCCAGGCCACGTGTTCGACTTCGCGGACCAACTCTTTCTTGTGTTTGCTGTTCGCATCGAGCGAACCGAGCGAGCGGAACCGCTGCAAGGTTTTCCGGTCGGAAAATGCGGGAAAGATCGGCGTGTGGATGCCGTAGTAACCGGCCGCCGAATCGTCCTGCAAACAGCCGATCGGCAACACCAGGTCGGCCTCGTGGATCGCGCGGCTCAGGAGGATCGGCTCCCCGGCGTCGGTGGCCGCCAGGTACGCGAGCCGCTGCCGGTCAGTCGGGTCGTGCGTGAACAGGGTGATTCGCTCTCCGAGCGGCCCGGGCAGCAGCCGGCAGGGGTCCTCGGCGCCGGCATCCACGTCGTCTTGAGTGCGCAAGACCGTGATTCCGTCGGGATCGACTCGCGCGTCGACCAGTGCCCGGATGACCGCGGCGGTAATCTGGGTCGCCTGGGGTAGGCTGTGGTCAAGTGCCAGCACCACCCGATCGCCCGGCGTGGTGTTCCGGGCAAGTGGCGGGTACTCCAGCGGCTCGCGGAGCGCATCGGTCACGGCGGCCGCCAGATCCGCCGCGGATTGCCCCCGCGGCGTGCCGCACTCGACCGGCGGCACACCATCGGCAAACTCCAGGCGGACCGACGAATCGGCCCCGTATCGCAAGACGGCCATTTTTACATTATCCGTGGGTACGCTGTGGTGGTCAAGAAGTCGAGGTTTACGCGGAGGCCAATTTTGCCAATAATTGGGCAGTCCGTTTAATGTTTAGCCGCCGGGCTTGCCCGGCGCGTTCGTGTTGGAACGAATTGCCGGTCGAACAACGCGCCGGGCAAGCCCGGCGGCTAAACGGCGCATCGTAACCCCAAATTCCAGGACCAATCGATGATCCACCTGCCAAACCTGCTGTTTACCTGCCTGTTGATCGCCTGCCTTGGCGGTTGCAGTTCGTCGGAGAAGCCGGCGACCGAGGAAAAACCCCCGGCCCGCCAGGAGCAACAACCGGCCACTGCCGAAGAACTGTTGCAACGGATGGTCGTGGCCTACAAGAAGGCCCCCAGCTACGCCGACCGCGGTACGGTCCGCCTACAGGCCACGGTGGGTGGAGAGCAGATTGACGAGTTGGCCAAGTTCTCGGTCACATTGGTCCGTCCGAACAAGATCCGCGTGGAGGTCTACCAGGCGCAGGTCGTTTGCGACGGCCAGCAGCTTCACGCTACGATCCTGGATCTGCCGGACCAGGTGCTGGTCAAGGAAGCCCCGGCCGAACTGACGATGCGATCGATCTACGGCGACCGCGTGCTGGCGTCCACGCTGAGTCAGGGTTTCGCCGGCGCCTCGCCGCAATTAATGATGTTGTTGGCCGACGATCCGATGAAGGCGCTGCTGCACGAGGCCGAAGCGAAGCTGCTGAAGGAGCCGGGCCAGATCAACGGTCACAACTGCTACCGTGTCGAGATCGAGCGGGCCGACGGTAGGGCCGTGTTCTGGATCGACCGGGAGTCGTACGCCCTGCGGCGGATAGTCCTGCCGACCGATGAGTTGCGTCGGATGCTTGCCGGCCAGGCAGGCACGGCCGAAAGTGTTTCGCTGGTGGCCGAGTTTGCCGGTGCCGAACTGGGCGGCAAGGTGGACCCGAAGGCGTTTCAGTTCGAGGTTCCCCCGGGCGCGAAGCTGGTGAAATTCTTCGTTCCGCCGCACCCGGCCCAACATCTTGGCAAGAAGGTACCTAAGTTCAAGTTCGTCGACCTCGAAGGAAACCCGGTCACGCCCGAGTCGCTGGCTGGCAAGATCGTTGTGTTGGACTTCTGGGCAACCTGGTGCGGGCCTTGTCGCGACAGCCTGCCGAAGCTCGACAAAGTGTATCAACTGTATCAGGACAACAACAAGGTTACCTTCTTTGCTGTCAGCGTCGACCAACCGGACGTGCCAAACAAGACGCTGCAAGACACCTGCGCCGAGTTGGGCGTCGCCGTGCCTATCCTCCGCGACGTGGAACAGAACGCGGCCACGGTGTTCAACACCACGGGGATTCCCAGCCTGTTCATCCTCGGCAGCGACGGCGTGGTTCAGGACTACGAGATCGGCGGCAACCCGCAACTTGCCGCAACGCTTACGGAAAAGCTCGAAAAACTCCTCGCCGGTGAAAACATCTACCAGGAACCGCTGAAATTGTACCAGGACCAACTGAAACGGTACGAAGAACAGTTGAAGACAGCGGCCGAAACCGAGGCGCCCGACGGTGCACTGGTCGAGCAGCACGAGATCCCCCAAGCCAAGATCGCCGAACGCAGCGAACCGAAGACGTTCAAGCTCACCCCATTGTGGACATGCACCGAACTGAAGGCCCCGGGCAATATCCTTCCGGTCCGGCAGCCCGGCGGACCGCCGCGACTGCTGGTCGTCGACTCCTGGAAGTCGGTGGCCGAGGTGGGGCCGGACGGCCAGGTGATTGCTACCCATACGCTGGACATCGGGCAGATGGAAGTTATCAGCACGCTTCGCGCTGCCGCCGGCGCCGACGGCAAACGATACGTCGCCGCCTTTGCCAGCGCGCAACAGCGGCTCCACCTGCTCGATGAAAATTGGAAGTTGCTGGTCAGCTATCCGCAAGACGCGCTGGAAAACAAACACAGCGGCATCGCCGACGTCCAGTTCGGCAACCTGCAGGGCGACGGCACGTTGCGGCTGTACGTCGGCTATTGGGGTGTGGTCGGCGTGCAGGCCGTCTCGCTGGAAGGAGAACGGCTCTGGTCGAACCGATCGGTCGCCGACGTCCTGCAAATTGCCGTCACCGGACCCGACGCCCAGGGACGCCGCAATCTGCTTTGCACCAACAACAGCGGCTCGCTGGCGATCATCGATGCAGAGGGTAAACGCTTGGGCGAGATCACCGTCCCCGGTCAGCTTCTGCACTGGATCGTGGGCGCAGAACTCGAAGGCGGCGGTCAGCTTCAGTGGTGCGGCCTGGCCGCCCAACAGCTTGGAAACAACGTGGCGATCGGACTGGACCTGCACGGCAAAGAACTTTGGAGCCATACCCTGCCGGCCGGCGTCCACCAACAGCCGATCGAGCCGGTCGTTGCCGGCAAGCTGGCCTCAGACGGCCCGGGCCAATGGCTACTGCCCGGCGCCGACGGCTCGATCCAAGTCGTCGCGGCCGACGGCAAACTGCTGGACAGCTTCAACTACGGCGCCAGGCTCAGCGGCCTGGCCACTGCCGAGATCGCCGGCCGGCCCGCGCTGATCGTCTCCTCGCCGAACGGCTTGGAGGCGCGGAAGGTGGAGTAGACAACACCACGGAGGCACGGAGGACACGGAAAAAGCCAAGAAATGATCTGCGGCTAACTCACGAATAACATCACCGGTGTGATCATATTGCTTATAAATTCGTTTTGTTTTGCTCCGTGTCCTCCGGGCCTCCGTGGTGCTACTTACTTTCTGAGTGGTTCTCACTCATCATCGAGCAGTTCGACGGCCTCGAACTTGCGGCCTTCGAGCATGGCCAGGCTGGCGCCGCCGCCGGTGCTGACGTGCGATACCCGCTCAGCGAACCCGAACTGCTCGATCGCCGCGGCGCTATCGCCACCGCCGATAATGCTGGTTGCGTGGCTCTCGGCAATCGCCTGGGCAACGGCCTTCGTGCCTTCGTCAAACGGCGGTATCTCGAATACACCCATCGGACCGTTCCACACGATCGTCTTGGCGCCTGTTACGATCCGGGCGTAGGCCTGCGCAGTCTTAGGGCCGATGTCGAGACCCTGATAACCGTCCGGGATTTTGCCTGCATCGACGACCTGCTTGTTGCAGTCGCCGCGAAAGGCGTCGCCGCAGTGTGTATCGACCGGCAGCACCAGTTTATCGCCGGTGTCTGCGAGCAACTTCTTGGCAAGGTCCACCTTGTCCGGCTCGACAAGACTGTCTCCCACCTGTCCGCCGCGGGCCAGCGAGAAGGTGTATGCCATGGCCCCGCCGATGAGCACCTTGTCGCAGAGCCACAACAGGTTTTGGATCACGGGGATCTTGTCGGAGACCTTGGCCCCGCCGAGAATCGCCACGAACGGCCGCTCGGGATTGGCAACAGCGTCGGCGAGGTACTTTATCTCTAGGGCCACAAGGAACCCGACCACTTTCGGCTTGTTGCCCATGGCCTGCGGGACGGCCACCATCGAGGCGTCGGTGCGGTGACAGGTGCCGAACGCATCGTTGCAGTAGATGTCTGCCATGTCGGCCAATGCCCGGGCGAAGCCGGCATCGCCCTTCTTCTCACCGGGGTTGAAGCGGAGGTTCTCCAACACCAACACGTCACCATCGGATAGCTCGGCAACCTTTGTCCTCGCGTCGGCGTCAACGGTGTCGGTGGCAAACGCGACCTCTTTGCCTAGCAGTTCGCCCAGTCGCACGGCGGCCGGCCGGAGACTGAACTTGGCATCGTCCGGCCCGCCTTTCGGCCGGCCGAGGTGGCTGATCAGAATCAGCCGGCCGCCCCGGTTGATCACCGACTCGATCGACGGCAGCGCCATGCGGATCCGCCGGTCGTCGGTAATTCTGCACTGTTCGTCCAGCGGGACGTTGAAATCGACCCGCATCAGCACGGCCTTGCCTGCCACATTCACGTCTTGGATTGTCTTCTTGGCCATTACAGTCTGGTTTCCTGCGACACTACGGTGGTGTTCCCGCGCGGGCGCGGTTGCACATACGGGTCAGTGCGTCCACCGCGTTGCGGATTCGCTCTTCCGGCTCGCCATCGGCAAGCGCATCCTCGAGCCGTGCGGCGCAAGGCGAGATCGGGGCGAACCCGTAGCTGCCCGCTGCCCCCTTAAGCTGGTGTGCGGTCCGCCGCAATCCTTCCCAGTCGGATGTATCCAGTTGATCCAGCAGGGCCGATACACGACTGGGCATCTCCTCGACAAACATCTCGACGATTTCCGCCAATTCCGGGTCGCCGGCCAAGCTGGAGTGCAAGGGTTCTGCTTCGATCTGCGTTTGAGTCATTTTCTCAGGCCTTCAGTGGAGGACGTACACTCGCGGAACCTTGCAACTATACGTCATCCTACTGCTATTTGCCTGGTGGATACTCAGACTGTGAACGGATATGGATCCCTTACATTCGATCCAACCCGATTCTGCATCACAGTCGGCCCCGGAATTTGCGAGTTGTGGTGGAAATGGGTCATCTAGCAAAGTAAAGTCCGGCTTCCCGTCGATAAGAAAACCTAGATTGAACTCGGAGTCCCTACCTACGCTATTTTGCGTCCGTGTCCCACTAGGTCTTTCCTAACAAGGAGTACCTCCCATGAACCGTCGTATCCTGTTGCCGGGTATGGCCGCAGTCGCCCTTGCGCTGCTGGTCTGCACGTCCGGCGTCCATGCCGGCCTGTTCGGCAAGGGTTGTTGTGCACCGGCCACCTGTGAGCCGGCCACTTGCGAGCCGGCCACCTGTGAGCCTGCCACGTGCGAGCCCTGTTGCTGCGACACGTGTAAGCCCCGCTGCGGTCTGCTCGAAAAGCTGAAGGCCCGGATGGCTTCCCGTCGTTGCTGCTGCGATACCTGCGAGCCCGCCACGTGTGAGCCCGCCACATGCGAGCCCGCCACATGCGAGCCTGCCACGTGCAAGCCCCGCTGCGGTCTGCTCGAAAAGCTGAAGGCCCGGAAGGCTAGCCGTCGTTGCTGCTGCGATACTTGCGAGCCGGCCACTTGCGAGCCGGCCACGTGCGAGCCCGCCACGTGTGAGCCTGCCACCTGCGAGCCTGCCACCTGCGAGCCCTGCTGCTGCGACACGTGCAAGCCCCGCTGTGGTCTGCTTGAAAGGCTGAAGGCCCGGAAGGCTTGCCGTCGTTGCTGCTGCTGCGATACCTGCGAGCCAGCCACGTGTGAGCCGGCTACTTGTGAGCCCGCCGCAGCCGAGCCCGCGGAGAACAACTAGACCAGTCGCTCAAATCCATCCCGATCCGGGCTTGAGCAGACTCCTTTGCAATAAACCAAGCGGCCCGCTCGACCGCCGAGCGGGCCGCTTGATCTTTTTCTTGCTATCAGCCTACCGTGTTTCCCTGGCCGTTTTTTCGCGCGGCGGTTCTTTTCCCTCGGGCTTGCGGCGTGCCGGCGGGGGCGCCGGCTTGCCGGTTAGCAGCGAGCGGACCAGGGCGAACAGGACATCGTAGCGCTGGAGCATTTCCTCTTTGGGATCGGCGGTCCACGTGTAACCCATGTTCTTGTCATTGAACAGGGAGCCGAAGCCGACGGCCATCACTCGGCCTTTGCCGTAGCTGGTGACGGCGGCGACCGGTCGCTGCCCCAGCCGACCCACCGGCCGGCCGCCGGCAATCTCGTAGGCCAATTCGACCGGGACGATCGGCCAGCCTTCGCCCAGCGACAGCCGGCCGCGCCAAGGCTGATCGAAGAGAACCGACAGCCCGAAAGGCCACAGCAGGCTGTTGGCCGTCGAGGCGGCGTTTTTCGGCGAGTCGATCACCAGCAGCTTTCCGCCCCCGGCGACGTAGTCCACCAGGCGCCGGCGGAACTCCTGCGTGACCGAGCGGCTGGGGCAGATCACCACCAACAGGTCGCCCGAGAACGCCCCGGCGCCGCTGCGGCGGATCGTGTAGTATCCCAAACGCGAGATCCACTGTTCGGCCATCCCGTAGCCTTCTCCCTCGCCTTGGATGTAGGCGCCTTTACTCAGCGGGACTTGGGATACGGTCCGGTCGATGACTGCGCGGACCATTGGGCGGACGGTCTTCGGGACCGGCATCGACCGTCGATGCAAGCCGGCGACCGCAACCGAGGCGAGCACCCAGCCGCAGGTACCGGCCGCCAGCAGCACCAGCCAGGCGTCTTCCCGGGTGCGCGCCAGGTACAGACCGACTGCCAGCGGCAGCAATCCCACCGCCAGCAGCCACGGTCGCGGATCACCCGGGCCGCGATGGTTGAGCCACTCGATCATGCCCAACAGCAGTTCGGCCTTGCCAGGCTGGAAGGTGCAGAAGTTGGAGAAGATGGTTGAGTCGCCGAAGGCCAGCACACGCCCTTTGCCGTAGTGTGTGGACCAGAGTTGGATGAACGCGCCGTAGCGCATGTCGGGCCGATGTTGCGGAATGGTGTGATAGTTACCGATGTGGTAATCGGGCGGGAGGCTCCACAGGCCCGACTCTTGAATGACTGCCCGGCCGCGGCTTCGGCCCGGATCGATCGAACAGGAGACGGCGAAATCGGTCGGCGGCAGGTGCTGCACAATCGGATGCGGCACTCTTGGCGGCACGTACAACTGGTCGTAGGGCGACTCGCCCGTGCCGAACAGCAGGTCGTGTCGGAGGGTAAAGCCCATGTGCCGGGTAATGTCGTTTATGAACGTACCACACCCTTCGTAGTTGGTATGGTCGCCGACCAGCAGCAGCCCGCCGCCGGAGTGAACGAACCGCACGACCGCGTCGACCTCTTCCTTGGCGTATCGGGCGGTGGGCGTTTTGATCACCAGCACGTCGCATCGGGCCAGCGTCTGGTGGTCGATCTTGTCCGACTCCAGCAGGCGCGACATCTTGAAAAACTGCGACAGGTAGCTGTAGACGGCCGCGTAGTTGTAGCCGGAGTCGTGGCCGAACCACCGGGTGTCGTACGGTTTTGTGGTCGGTTCCCAGGTGGAGTGGCGTTCGACGACCATCACCCGGCCGGCCTGTCGGCGTCCGACGGGGTCCCACTCGATGCCCACGGTGAACAGGACCACGACAAGCAGGATCAGTACGGCGGCGGCCGGGTAGTGCCAGGGCCTTGATTCGCCGTGTGGAAGCTCATCGGACCCCTCAGCGGTTGTGTCCGAATAACCGGTCGGCACGCGCACGAACCGCCAGGCCAACAGCACCGGCGGGATCAACAACAACAGGTGGACCCACGGCGAGAGGAACTGGTTCATTACGTGCAGCGGCGTCTCATAATCGGATCGCAGCACCCGGTGCAGGTAAAGGGCCACCAGCAGTCCGGCCCGAACGGGTAACCAGACGACGATTACCAGTGACAGAGTCCGCAGAATGCCGATCCACGGTTTCCATCGTCGGCCGGCGGGCAATCGGGACCAAATCACCAGTGCAAAGAACACCAGCGAGCCGACGAAGAAGCACAGCGTGGGCGGATCGACCAGCAGTTCCCAGGTCGCCGCTAGGCGGTGGACCTGGCGGATCGAGTGCATCACCACGCTGGACCCGTCGGCGGTTGCGTCGATGCCCAGCAGCCGGGCCACGCCGGCCAGCATCTCCGGCAGCGGCCAGGGCAGCTCGTGTGAGCGTGCGGTCTGGCCGGCGTAGGCCGCCATCGAGAGCGCCTGGGCGAGCATCACCACGCCGGCCGTTACGGCTGCCCGTGCCAGCGGCTTGGGCCAACGCCGTGGGACCGGCAGCAGTTCCAGCGCCAGGCCCGCCACGATCAACAGCGGCGCCGCCCGCAGCGGCCATGGTGCGAACAACACAATCGGGACCAACAGCGCTAGGGTTATCAGCGTTTCGCGCCGCGGGGGCAATCGGTCGATGCTGCCGAAGAGCAACACCGTGCCGCCGGCGACCACAACCACCCAGGCCAACGGTTGGGCCGGGTAGTAGTAGCCCATTCCCAGCAGCCACGAAACCGACAGCAGCGCTAAGCCGATCCAAGAACGCATCATGGTGCTACCTCTCTAAGCTAAGCCCACGCAGAAATAAGCTGTACAAATTGGTGGCACGCCCTGAGGAACGAAGGGCGTGGCAAGGTGCCCCAAACACGCCCTTCGCTGCGCTCAGGGACGTGCCACTCCCATCATTCGTCATTCATCATTCGGCTTTGGGTCAGGCGGTATCCATTCCTCTCGATCGGTCACCCGGGAGAGTAACCATCGCCAGAACTGGACGTTTTCGATCACCTCGCCCTCAGTTGATTCCAGGTTCCGGTTTGTAGACAGGTACGTGTCGCCGATGACTGCCACGGTTCCGCGTCCGACCGAGCGGCTGACAACGACGGGTACGTCGTCGAACCCGCGGAGCAACACGGTCCCGGTACGCTCGACCGGCCAAGCGGCGTACAACTGTACATAGGTCTTGTACTCACCCGTGTCGAGGTACGGCGAGCGGACGAATCCCATGGGCTCCGGTTCGCGGACGTTTTGCACCGACGGCACGGGCGAGGGCGGCACGTGGAAGTCGAACTCGGCCAACACATCACGGCTGGCCGCGGCATGTTCCGCACCGACCATGCAGATCAGCGTCCCGCCGGAGTGGACGAAGCTGCGCACCGTGTCAAGCTCGCCACGGGAGAACGGCCTTGCCGGGCCGATCGAGACCAGCAGCCCGGCACGCTCGAGCCGCTCGCGGGTCAACTCCGGCAGCATAAGCGGCAGGTACCCGTTGCGCATCAGCACCCGCGCGAAGCCGCCGAGCCCAAAATCGTCCCAGGTGTCGCTGCTGTAGGCCTCCAGGTGCGAGGCGTCGATATAGGCCAGGTTGTTGGGCGACCGGTTGCGTCCGTCGGGCAACACGCGAGAGGCCCAATGGCTGCTCGCCAGGCAACACCACAGTGAGACGGCCAGCACGGCCGCGGTGACGGCCACCTGCGGCGCAGTCGCCCGCCAGCTCAACAACCCGATCAGGCCGACCATCGCCAGCAGGGCCAACAATTGCCGCCACCAGGCCTGGGGACTGCCGGTTCTGTGCGCCAGATAGCCCAACAGGCGCCCGGTGAACGGGTATGAATTGGCGCCCACCTCGTTGTGCAGGCTGGCGGCATCGCCCAGCACGACTATTCTTCCCCGGCCAAGCCGCTGCTCGGCTGCCAGGACCAGATCACCCAGCTTCTCGCCCGGGTCGTACTGAAAGGCGCCGGTGGTCACGGCGTCGCTTCCCGGGTCGCTATAGCCGAAGCGTCCGGTGAGGACGGGCCAGGCGGGCCAGCGTGTATGGATCGACGAGCCCAGCAGCGGGCCGAACGAGTTCCGCCGGTCGCTCAGCCCGGCCGTGGCCGGGTGGGCCAACGTTTCACAATAGTGTTCCCAGTTGTCGGTGGCCGGGATCGTCGTATCGTAACGGACCCGCATCGCGGTCGGCTCGAGCACCTCGTTGAATGTGCTCTGTGAATCACCTTCGTGGATCCTCGGTTCGGCCGCCAGCAGCAGCGAGCCGCCGCGGCGGACGAACTCCCAGATCCGGTCCAACCGGTCCGCCGGCCAAGGTCGGTCGGGATGCAACAGCAGCAGGACGTCAGCCCCAGCCAGATCCTGTTCGGACAGATCCTCCGAGCGGACCAGTCGCCCGCCCAGGCTCTCGACCAACAGCGGCAGCATCCCGTACGAGCCGGCCGACGGCGAGTCGTGTTCCGGTTTGAGCCAGTCGAGGCGGCCCTTTTCGTAGGCCATGATTGTCTTGTCCTTTAGGTCCGACTTGCCCAGCGACAGTCCGGTCAGCACGGCAATGGCCACGGCCAGCAGCACTGGCCCGAACTTCAATACCGCGTCGATCGCCAACGAGAGCCCGGTTTCTTCCTTTTCCTCGTCCGTCTCGTGCTTCGTGACCGGTTCGGCCACCGGCAGCCACGCCGCCCAACGGAACATCGTGACCGCAATTGTGGTCTGGATAATAGCGGCCAGCACGGGCAGGTTCCAAGGCAACAGCGTGCGCACGGCATTGCCCCAAGTCCAGACGCCCATGTAATTGTCGTCCGTAATCTCCGGCTTAACCACCTCGGGCAGTGCCGCGAGCAACTCGGGTGAAAAGGCCAACACGACCAGGTAGATCATGTGTCCGATGAAAATGGCCGCGGCGGCGTAGATCGCCCGGGCAAGCCGCGGCGGCGATGTGCAGATCAACCAGCCGGCGTACATGGCCGCCATCAGGACCAGGAAGTCCACCCCGCCGAAGGTTGCGCCCAACTGAAGCGGCTCGCCCGCGATCCAGCCGGCCAGCCACCCCAAAACCCGGCCGACCGAATTGGCCGCCAGCCACACCGCAGGGATCGAGCTATACGCGATGCGGAAGGTACCCAATACGGCCACGGCCAGCGCGGTCAGTAGAATTACCCGGCCGCGCAAACTGTATTGCGACCGGACCAGCACTGCTGCGACCAGCGCCACTGCCAGCACGCCCGCGGCCGGCACCGCCGATGCGATCATCAGCACAGCAGCGGCGATGGCAGCCGCCAGGGTCAGCCAGCCACCAAGCGACTCGTCGCGTGGTGGCCAGCCGGCCACAATCGCCACCACCAAAGCCACCCAAGTTAGTACGTGTCGCAAGGGATCGCCCAGCAGGCCGGTCGAGCCGGCGGCGATCCACCCACCGGCCAACACCGCCACCATCACCACAATCGTCCGGGCAGGTACGGCGGTGCTCTTTTCACTGGACAGGGCAGGGATTAGCATAGGTCATAAATATGATCACAGCGGCGGCATCCAACAAGGGGGTACGTTTAGCCCCCGCGTCCACGCGGGGCGGCAATTCACGCCGCGTGGACGCGGCGGCTAAACTTCAGAATGGAGAAACATTATGTGCCAAACCAAAACCGTTCGCAGACAATCGTCGGCCACGCTGTTCGGCGTTCCAATTTGGGCCGTGGCGGTCGGTCCCGATCCGGAAAAAGGTGAGGTCCGCGGCCATGCCCGGGGAATCATTGCCGTTGGCGATATAGCCACCGGCTGGCTTGCCATAGGCGGGGTGGCCCGTGGCTTGATCGCCGTCGGTGGGCTTGCCATCGGCGGTGTGTCGCTGGGCGGAGTGTCGCTGGGAGTGATTTCCCTGGCCGGCCTAGCGTTCGGCGGCCTGGCCGTCGGCGGCGCCGCGGTTGGCGGCGTTGCAATCGGTGGGGCTGCGGTCGGCTACGTGGCCATCGGCGGGGCCGCACTGGGACACTACGCAATTGGCGGCGGGGCCTTCGGAAAATATGTCATCAATGCGGCACGGCAAAGCCCCGAAGCAGTCGAACTACTCAAGCAGTGGTTCCCCTGCATCGGCAAGTGATGTTTAGCCCCCGCGTCCACGCGGTGGGGGAACAATTCACGCCGCGTGGACGCGGCGGCTAAACTCAACGGCTCATGGCCATGTGCGGCTCTTCCAGCCCGAGGCGCTTCATCTTCTTGTAGAGCGTGGTGCGGTTGATGCCCAGGGACTCGGCCGTAGCGTGGCGGTTCCAGTTGTTCGAATCGAGCACTTCTCGGATGATCTGCCGCTCGGGTGCTTCGAGGGCCTGTTTCAGCGAGCGGCTGCCGAGCGGCTCGATGTTGACCGGCCCCGCGGAAGCCAGGTCTGCGGGCAGATCGTCAAGGCCGATCACGTCGCTCTTGCCCAGCAGCACGGCCCGCTCGATCACGTTCTGCAATTCCCGGACGTTACCCGGCCAACGATATCGTTGCAGCGTGGTAATCACTTCGTCGGAAAATCCGCTCACGTGCCGGCCGGAATCTTCGCTGACAAGTGCCAGGAAATGTTCCGCCAGCAGCGGGATGTCGGAAATCCGCTCGCGCAGGGTGGGCAGCTCGATGTTGATCACGTTGATCCGGTAGAACAGGTCCCGGCGGAAGCGCCCCTCGGCCACCGCCTTGCCGAGGTCCTCGTTGGTGGCCAGGATCACCCGGGTGTCGATCTTGAACGTCTCGGTCCCGCCGACCTGCTCGAACTCGAAGTCCTGTAGCACCCGCAGCAGTTTAACCTGCATATTTGCGCTGGCGGTGCTGACCTCGTCGAAGAAGATTGTCCCGCCGTCGGACTGCATGAATTTTCCTATTTTCTCGCCAATTGCGCCGGTGAATGCCCCGGCCGTGTGGCCGAACAATTCGCTTTCCAACAGCGTCTCGGGCAAGGCCCCGCAGGCTATCTCGACAAACGGCTGGTCGCGGCGGGCGCTGCGGCGATGTATCGCCCGGGCGATCAGCGACTTGCCGGTACCGCTCTCGCCGGTGATCAGCACGGTTGCCCGGGTGTCGGCCACGCTGTCGATCATGTCGTAGATTTTCAACATGCGGTGATCGCTGCCGACGATATTCTCCATGCCGAACCGCATATCGAGTTGTGCTTTGAGCGTCTTGTTTTCTTCAATCACTTTGCGCTGGTTCAGTGCCCGCTCGATGGCCATTTCGAGTTCCTCGTCGATCAGCGGTTTGGTGAGGAAGTCGAAGGCGCCCAAGCGGATCGCCTCGACGGCCGATTCGACGGTGCCGTAGCCGGTGATCATGATCACGGCGGTTTCCGGGCGGTTCTTGCGGCAGTGGTCGAGAATGTCGAAGCCGTCGCCGTCGCCCAGCCGAATATCGGCCAGGACCAGGTCGTACGTCTTGCGGTCGATGGCCGCGATGGCCTGGGCGAGACTGGCGGCGGTGTCGGTCTGGTAACCTTGCTCGTGGAGCCAGTCGGCCATCGAACTGAGCAAGTACCGATCGTCATCAACCAGCAAAAGCGTGTCCTGTTGTTTCATGCCGTTGTCCTCAAGTGCCCCAGCGATTCGGATTCTGCCATTGGTGCCGGTTACAGTGACGATGGCCAGAAACCGCACAGGCCGTCGCTAAATATCTACGTTACAGGTGAAGGAAGTCAACAATGAAAAGGATGAAGGATGAAGGATGAAGGAAATAGGCAAAACCCGAAATTCGTTCGTCCTTCGTCCTTCAGCCTTCAGCCCCCCCTTCCCCCTGGATCGGGGGGCTGGATTAGTCGCCCGGGGGTATTCCGTCCTGCCCGTAAGTGTGCTAGAGTACGGTGGTGTTGTGTAACACTTTTTTGGGGAGACCCCCGATGAGTATCAGACTTCTAGTTGCCGATGACCACGAGGTCATTCGGACGGGGCTGGTCAGCTTGTTGGCCGGGACCGGGATTGAGGTCGTTGCCGAAGCCGCCGACGGCGAAGAGGCGATCAAGCAGGCCCAGAAAACAAAGCCGGACGTGATCCTGTTGGACGTCCGAATGCCCGGCGGCGACGGGCTGGCCACATTGGACAAACTTCACGCCAAGGCGCCCGGCAGTCGGGTGGTGATGCTCTCGACGTACGACAACCCGACGTACATTGCTCGGGCGGTGGCGTTGGGTGCGAGCGACTATGTGTTGAAGGGCTCCTCACGTGAGGACCTGGTCGCCACCATCGTGGCGGCGGGCCAGCGCCGGTCGCCCAGCAAGTCCGGCGAGTTGCTCCGCATTGCCACGGTGATGAAAACCCGCGAGGCGATCGACGACGAGGATGTGCCCTTGACCCAGCGCGAGACCCAGGTGCTCCGCCACGTGGCCCTGGGCCTAAGCAACAAGGAGATCGGCCGCTCGCTTCAGATCAGCGTCGAGACAGTCAAGGAACACGTTCAGAACATCCTGCGGAAGGTCGCCGTGAGCGACCGCACACAAGCCGCAGTCTGGGCGGTTCACAAGGGCCTGGTGTAGGAGCGGTAATTGAAAATTGGAGAATTGGCAATTGCAAATTGCTAAGTGAGCCCGCGCAAAAATAACCTGTACAAGTTTGAGCGAGGGTGGCACGTCCCTGAGCGCAGCGAAGGGCGTGGGCGCCCGGCTCAACACGCCCTTCGTTCCTCAGGGCGTGCCACCCAATTGATCAAGTTATTTCT
>JAUWHT010000295.1 GCA_030605745.1 Pirellulales bacterium
AAGTACTGTACAAGATGCGCGCACGGCGCGCAGAAGTTACAACGATAGACTCTAACCCAATCAAACAACTACTCTACTTAGCCGTTACACCAACCTGCGGAAAATCGGGCTTGCCCGGCGCGTTGGAGCAAATTGGCCACCAGACAACGCGCCGGGCAAGCCCGGCGGCTAAACCCCTGAGGGTCACGGATAGATGTCTGTTCGCCTGTTTGCCGCCGTTGGCGTGTTGATCGCGTTGATCGCTCTGGCGGCGATCGTAGCGGTTGGTCTTTCGGGCAGCGGATCCGGGCAAAAGAGAGACGTGCTGCGCCAGACTTACGGCAACGATCCCGACTCGCTCAACCTGTTGACTGCCAACGACAGCGTGTCTTCGGCGTTTCGGAGCCTGGTTTATGAGGGCCTCGCGGAGCGGGACATGGCCGACCCGGACACCTGGCTGCCCGCCCTGGCCACTCACTGGGAGTTCGACCCAGAGAACCTGGAGTATACGATCCATCTCCGCCGGGGAGTCAAGTGGCATCCGATGCGATTGCCCGGCGGCAAGCTATTGCCGCAGGCGGAGTTCACCTCTCGGGACGTGAAGTTCACCTTCGACTGCATTTTGAACAAGCACATCGAGGCGGCTGCTTTGCGGAGCTACTACCACGACCCCGACGCCAAGGACCCCTCGCACCCTTACAAGATCAAGGTCACGGCGGTCGATAAGTACACGGTCAAAATCCGCTGGAGCGGGCCGTACTTCCTGGCCAAGACCTGGAGCTTGGGCATCCCGATCCTTCCGCGTCACGTTTATTCGGTGGATGAGCGGGGCGAGCCGATCTCTTTCGACTTCTCACTAAAGGAGTTTGCCGACGGGTTCAACAATCACTGGGCCAACACCCGGATGTGCGGGACCGGCCCGATGATGTACAAGGAGTGGATCCGCGGCCGGCGGCTGGTGCTGGTTCGCAATCCCGACTACTGGGGAACACCGTATAACTTCCGCAAGCTCGTCTACCGCTACATATCGAATCCCAACACGGTCACTCGGAAGCTGCTGCGGAACGAACTGGATTTTGCCGGCATCCAGCGCAAGGACCAGTTCCTCGAAGCCAAGCACAATCCGAACGTGCTGGATGGCAAGGTCACGCTGTGCGATTACGTGTATCCCGCGTATCGGTACATCGGCTACAATTTCAATCGGCCGTTTTTCAAGGACCGGCGGGTGCGTTGGGCGCTCTCGCACGCGGTTCCGGTCCGCAAGATCATCGACCAGGTGTGGAAGGGCCTTGCTGTTCCTGCCACCGGTCCGTTTCTGCCCGGCAGCAGCGCTTCGGACGACAGCCTCAAGCTCGTTCGATACGATCTGGCCAGGTCCAAGCAGCTATTGGACGAGGCCGGCTGGAAGGACACCGACGGCGACGGCGTGCGTGACAAGCTGATCGGCGGGCGGAAGGTCTCCGCATCGTTCGCGCTTATGATCTACTCCGACGCGCCGCAGTACCTTACGCTGGCGAAGTTCATCAAGGAGAGTTGCCGCAAGATCGGTGTAGAGGTGAGCATCGAGCCGGCCAAGTGGCCCCTGATGTTGCAGAAGCTCCGCAAGCGGACCTTCGACGCCGCCATGCTTGGCTGGGTTCTGTCCTGGAAGGGCGATCCCAAGCAACTCTGGCACAGCAGCCAGGTCGACCAGCCGGACAGTTCGAATCACATCGCCTACCGCAACCCCGAGTTGGACAAGCTGATCGAGAAGCTACACGTTACCATGGACGAGAAGAAGCAGATCGGGCTGTACCGCCAGATTCATCGGGTGATCTACGACGATCAGCCGTACACGTTCCTGTTTCAGGACAAGGCCACCGCCGGTTACGATTCGCGCATCCACAACGTTCGCTTCTACAAGATCCGTCCCTGCGTCGACAGCCGCGAGTGGCGTATGGGGAAATTGAAAATTGAAAATTGGGTAGTGCCTCACGATGTTGGCAAGGATTTCTTGGGTTTATAGCGGTCTAATGCTGATGTTAGAACATTTTCTCGTTGTTCGACCCAGTCCTCTCGCTGCAGGTCGCTAACATGAACCGGATACCGGA
>JAUWHT010000011.1 GCA_030605745.1 Pirellulales bacterium
TTCGCCCGGTCTCGACGGGCAAGTCGCTGTTTCCATCAGCGTGGCACTCATGATGTGCCACGAAATACCCAAAATCGCCAACCGCCGCTACGTCAGTTTCCCCTGTAACCCCACCAACGCACGGGTTCGACGAACGCTTACAAAATGGCTCTGGAACTTCGGTTTAACTCTCCACTCCCCACTACCAACTACCCCCACCCCTTTCCGTTCTTCCGCGTGCCGCACAGCGCCACTTCCATGCCCATCGCTTGGGCCATGGCGGCCTTGGCCAGCATGGCCTTGTCGGCCTTTGTAACGGTGTTGGCGTAAGCAACTTGGATGTGATTGGCCTTGTGCCGGGCCATGAACTGGTCGCGGGAGACGCCGTAGGTGACCGCGTGCATGATCGGCCACTGCGAGGTGGTAAAAATCCAGCGTCGTTCGGTCTCCTTCTGCGGCAGCTTGACGACGCCTGCGCGGCCGAGGTCCATCTTGAGTTTGCCTTTCTCGACGAAGATTCGGGACCAGACGATCTCGCCCGGTTTTGAGATGCCCTTTAGCGACCCGCCGCCGAGGCGGAAGTACATTGGCGGCTGCCGCTCGCTGGAGGCACCCTTCCATCCGCCGGCGAAATGGGCCGGCGGGGCGGAACCGCTGATCAGAAATACCCAAACGTAATCCTCCACTGTGCCCGACCGGTCCCAGTCGCCCCAGCGGACGTCGTGCAGTGTGTTTTCGACCGGCTGGCCCATCGCCTTGTGTACGCGGTAAGTCATCAGGCCGTCCAGCCCTGCACACTCGTCCACCTCGTTGAAGTGCACGACCGGCCGGCCCTCGAACAGCACCCGCCGGCCGTCGCGGCTTTTGACCGGCGGGCGAGCGCTGTTGTTGAGCATACCCTCGACCAGGTCGCTGGCCGGCAGCAAGTCTTTCAGGCCCTGCTGGTACTGGATGCCGATCAAGTCACATCCGAACTCGTCGGCAATCCGCACGGCGGCGATGTACATTTGGCACTGGATAAGTACCTGTGCGTCGGTCAAGTCCTGTTCTTCGTCCGGTCCGGTGACAAAGGTCATGCCGCGGTCTTCCATCCATTTGCGGACCGCCTGTGCTTCGGCCTTACTGACCCGGGTGGTTTCGTAGTAGAGTGCCGACTGGCTGAGGCGTTCTTTGTAGACGCCCATCGGGCCGAGCAATTCGTCCGGGATGATGGCGTTGTACATGCCCATGCACCCTTCGTCGAAGATACCCATAATCGCCTTTTCGCGGCGGAGTTGCTCGGCCAGGGCCTTTCCCAGTCGTCGCTCGGCAGCGGGGAGCCTGACGTTCTTAAGCGGCGTGACGTGCCGGGTGGGATGTCTGACGGTTCCTTTGTCGAGCCACTTGTGAAGGTTCTTCAGGAACCACTCGTCGGTGAAGTTCTCGCTCCAGAGGGTGGAATACCTCTTGCCGGCCTTGGTCAGCCCGGCGTTCAGGTTCAACATACCCACAAGCCCCGGCCAGGTCCCCGACCAGTTGGCCACCGTCAGGATCGGACCCTCGTGCGAGAGCAGTCCGGCCAGCACATGGTGCGAGTACTGCCAGACCGCCTCGGCCACGATCAGCTTGGCCCGCGGGTCGATCCGTGCGAAGACGTCCATGCCCTCCTTTTGCGAGGCAATAAAGCCGTGTTTTTGGCCTGGCTTGTAAGCGTGTGCACGGACCAACTCAAAGCCGGCCGCGGCAACGGCCTTGCCCAGGGCCGCCTCCATCTGCTTCTGCGCCTTCCAGCAGACCTGGTTGGCCGAGAGCCGCAGATCGCCACTGGCCACCAGGAGGACCCGCTTTCTCTTCACTTTAGGCGGTTTGGCGAGTTTGGGGATTTCGTAGTTTGCCATACTGATATCTCCTCACTGTTTTTTCCACCTCTGTAGGAGTTGCCTCCTACAAAACCTCGCTGCTTGACCGTGACGCGCATATATAGTACCAGCCCGGCAACAGACAGAAAAGTAGCGGAGAGTGACCAAATCTCGGGGGTCCGCCACGGCCCAATATGCTATACATTAAGGGGTTCCAATGCCCCTAACATGCGGAACTTCGGCATCGTGAACGCCTCCGAGAAAAACCCGACCAACAACGCCCACCGCCTGGGACTGCTGGGAATCATGGCGGGCGTTGTGCTGGGCATCTGCTTCGGTGCGGTCTACGGCCATACTATGTGGCTGGCCTCCGGCGGGCCGGAGCAGAAACTTGAAAGACTTGAAAAAACCATCCGGCAGAAAGAAGCCTTCGCCCAGCAGGCCCGGGCCGACGGCGACCGGCGTGAGGCCCGACGGCTCTGCGCGCACATCCCGCTGATTCAGGAGGAGATCGACCGGCTCAGGGCCGTGCAGCAGGGCGCCGAAGGAACCAACCTGACCGTCGCCCGGCACGTCTCG
>JAUWHT010000038.1 GCA_030605745.1 Pirellulales bacterium
GCGTACCCCTGCCGTTGCCACACCCGCGGTGTCACCACCGCCAGCGTACGACTCAGGGCCGGGATGGTTCGCTAGACCTTTCCCGTACGACTCTTTCATTCGCGACTCCATGCCGGTTTATCCCGGCGCTTTCTCTGACCCTAAGTTCCGCCCAAGTTCCGCACCTTGCCGAGCAATTCCAGCACGACGGCCAATATCTTCGGCTCGGCCTGGACCTCCAGGCAACTGCTCCGGGCACGCCAGGTCGTGTAACCGCCCAGCGGAAACTGATCCGGCGGCTAAACGGTTTAATCTTCCGGAATCGTGCAACCCCATTTAGGATAGTTACCAAAAAGGTGGGCCTCGCTGCGCTCGACCCAGCCTACAACCTACAACGACCTACGACCACCAAATCCCAAATCGTTCACCACGATCTGCGGCCGGTGTAGGCTTGCAGTGTTGCGTAGCTGGAGTAGGCCAGGTAGCCGAATAGCAGGGCTACAAACAGGCTCTTCCACTGGGTCAAGCCGATCAGTGCCAAGGCGGCGGCCGCGATGATCGACAGGATGAGCGACTGGCGGATTCCCTGACGGGGGTTGGCGGCCACGAGGATTTCTCGGGCGATTTGTCCGCCGTCGAGCGGATAGATGGGCATCAGGTTCACCAGCCCCCACAGGACGCAGATGAAGAACATATTGTTGATGAACTCGGCCAGCGACTGGTTGTCAATGCCGACCACGACGGGAATCACCCCGAGCGGACCGCCGAAGTAAAGCTGCTCGCCGTGCCCGGCCAGGATAATCCCCAAGGCCAGCACCGCCGCCAGCAGGAACCCGGCGCCCGGACCGGCCAGCGAGATCAGTATCTGGCCCAACGGCCCGGTGCTGCGAGAGCCAGATGATCCGGCATGGTTGTACGAGGTCAGCCCGCCTAGCCCGTACAGGGTGATCGACGGGCGGAACCCGTATGCACGCATGGCCATCGCGTGCCCGAATTCGTGGAGCAGGATCGACACGAACAGGGCCACGATCCAGGTCAGCATCGGGACGACCGGGGAGCCGGAAGGGGAACGCCAGGGCCCCAGCAGGAACGCTATCAGCCAGAAGAACGGGTGCACGCGGACGGGGATCCTGAAGAGCGCGAAGTTCAGATCGCCTTGCGTTGGCGCGGGTTCACCTAATAGCATGGGTTCGATTCCTGAGTGTGTAGTCGGCGGGTGTTTGTGTAAAATGTGGCCGGGGAACCGGCACCGGTCGGCCGGCCAGGACATCGAGAATGTACTGGGCCGCCCGGCTGGAGGCCCCGCCGTGCGCGACCTTGGCCTTCAACCGGGCCAGCTCGGCTACACGCACCTCGCGCTTCGAGTCGTTGGTAAGCCACTCAATCACATGGGCGGCTATCTGCGGCGACTTATCCTGGCAAGTCAGGTACTCCGGGAACAGTACCTTCTCGGCGTCCGGCTGGTCCGGATCGAACGGCGTGAGGTCTTCGGGATACAGTTCGTCGGCCGCCAGCAGGTTGACCAGCGTAATGTACTTCACCTTGCGGAAGAACCGCTGCACAAAGTACGCCAGCCGGTCGATCCAATACAAAATCACCGTCGGCTTGGTGTAGTAAAGCAACTCCAGCGAGACCGAGCCGGAGACCGACATGCAGCAATCGGCCAGGTGCATCAACTCGGGCGTCTTGCCCACGTACACTTCGACGGGCAAACCGGCGGCGGCAACCCGGCGGCGGGCGAACTCGGCCTGCTTCGGCTTGAAAGCGGCGATCGCAAACCGCACATCGGGAACTTCCGCGCGAACCAGGGCGGCCGACTTCAGCAACCACTTCAGGTTCTTAACTACCTCCTGTGTCCGCGAGCCGGGCAGGATCGTCACCAGCGGGCCGGCGCGGCGGCGATGCTCGGCCAGGAACGACTCGTCGAACTGGAGCCGGCGAAGCTGGTCGAAGAACGGATGGCCCACAAACGTCGCGTTGCAGCCGCGCTGGCGGAACCACGACTCCTCGAACGGCAGACTGCACAACACGTGGTCCACAAGGCGCCGCATCTTCTTCACCCGCCACTGGGCCCAACTCCAGATCTGCGGCGGCGTGTAGTAGAAGACCGGGATCCCGTGCGTCTTGGCGCGCCGGGCGATCCACCAGTTGAAGCCCGGATAGTCGACGAGCACCACCGCGTCGGGCCTATGGTGGCGGAAGTAGCGGTCGGCACGGCCGGCCAGGTCCCAGAACTTGTGGATGTTCAGCAACACCCGGCCGAACCACATCACCGCCAGAGCGGTCAGATCGGCGTGCAGGCGGCATCCGGCGCGGGCCATTTGCGGCCCGCCGTAGCCGACCGCCTGGAAGTCGTCGCAGCAGCCGCGCAATTGCCGGATCAGGTTCGCCCCGTGCAGGTCCCCGCTCGGTTCGCCAGCCGAGAAGAAGATTCTAAGCGGTTTGCGCGAAGTTTTCATAGGGCAAGTATCGCAGATTGGCCAAGCTGAAGAAAGTGCAGTTTTCGAAATGCTAGGGCCCGCGCACAAATAACTTGTACGAATTCCACCAAGAGTGGCACGTCCCTGAGCGCAGCGAAGGGCGTGTTTGGTGCACCTTGCCACGCCCTTCGTTCCTCAGGGCGTGCCACCAATTTGCTAAGTGCTATGGTTGACCCTTCTCGCTGTGCTGGCCTACTGATCGCGGAGCACCACGGCGGGGTCCTGCACTAGGGCGGCGAGTGTGGGCAGGTA
>JAUWHT010000190.1 GCA_030605745.1 Pirellulales bacterium
CATTACTGATTTTAGGGCCGATGGAAGCCACCATCAACCCCAACCCAGATTATTACTGCGTCTCAGATGGAACCTACTGCGCTGCTTGGATGGCCTTAAATCGCCCTATGCCCAACGGGGAGGTCCGGGTAGAATCGGGACCTTGATTCTGGACGCACTGTTGAAGGCCTCTATTGCCGCAAGTTGAGACTATCAAAGATGTTACGCTACTTCACCGCCGGCGAATCGCATGGTAAGGCGCTGTTGGCACTGGTCGATGGGTTCCCGGCCGGGGTGGAACTGGATACTGATCTGATCGACACCGAGCTGCGACGACGCCAGGGTGGCTACGGCCGCGGTGGGCGACAGCAGATTGAAGCTGATCACGTCGAGCTTCTCAGCGGCGTCTGGCGCGGGACGACCCTGGGTAGCCCGATCGCGCTAATGGTGCCGAACAAGGACTACAAGCTCGAACAGTTGGACGATCTCGAGTGTCCCCGGCCGGGGCACGGCGATCTGAGCGGGGTGATGAAGTACCTTGGCCCGATCCGGGCGGTTCTGGAACGGGCCAGCGCCCGGGAAACCGCCGCCCGGGTGGCCGCCGGTGCATTGGCAAAACAATTACTCAGCCCGTTTGGCATTACGGCGTTCGGATACGTCGTCGAGGTGGGGCCGATCAAGATCGAACCGGTGCCCGGTACGCTTCAGCAGCAACGCGAGTTCCGCGATAAGAGCGAACTCTATACGCTCAACCCTGACCAGGACCATGAAATCAAGAGCCTGATCGACGAGATGCAAAAGACCGGCGACACGCTGGGCGGCATCATTGAGGTACGCGTGGAAGGTGTGCCGTTCGGGCTCGGTTCGCACACTCAGTGGGATAAGAGGCTCGACGGCCGGCTGGCACAGGCGGTGATGGCCGTACAGGCGATCAAGGGAGTCGAGATCGGCATGGGGTTCGAGGCGGCCCGGCGGCCCGGCTCCGAGGTCCACGACCCGATCCGTTACGAGCCCGACCAGGCGGAGACACCCACACTCGGTTTCACTCGGCCGACGAACAATGCGGGCGGGCTAGAGGCCGGTATGACCAACTCGCAGCCGATCGTGATCCGCGCGGCCATGAAACCGATCAGCACCTTGGCCCAGCCGCTCGAATCGGTCAACCTGCAAACCAAGCGGTCCGAGTCGGCCTCCTACGAGCGTAGCGACGTCTGCGCCGTGGCCGCGGCAAGCTGCATTGTCGAGAACGTGGTGGCTTTCGAGATCGCCCGGGCGATGGTCGACAAGTTCGGCGGCGACAGCCTGGAAGAAATGCAGGCCCGCTGGAAACTGTTCCATCAAATGGCGAGGGGAAAACAACAAAACACCACGGAGACACGGAGGACACGGAGGAAGAAGTAGGTAATCATGGGAAAACTGAAGCATGAGGAACTATGGATATCGTTGTTGAAGATACTGTCGTTCTTGAGTTGAAGGCGGTTGAAGAAATCCTACCAATCCACGAAGCTCAACTCATAACCTACCTGAAGTTGATCAGTAAGAGAGTTGGTTTGTTAATCAACTTCAACGTTCCCGTCTTGAAAGATGGTATCTTCCGAAGAGTCAATTAGTCCTTATTCTCCGTGTCCTCCGTGCCTCCGTGGTGCCATTTTCTTTTCCAGGTGAACAAGGATGTTGCAACTGCACGACAAGACACGGCGACGGATTTGTGTTGCCGGTTTCGTCCTGCTGTGCGTTGTGCCGACGGTGCTGGTGGCGGTCTGGTGCATCGCGCGGAACATGCCCGGACACGTTCCGGCGGAAGCCCGCAGGCTGAGCAGGGAACTCGGGCTGGACGTTTCGCTGGACGGCTTGCGGCACCTGCGGCCGGGTGTCGTGCTGTATGAAGGGCTCGAGCTGGCCGATCCGGAGACTGACGCGACGGTCCTGCGCTGCCGGCTGCTGGAAGCTACACGAAAGCATACCACGGATCAGCAGGGCAAGCGCAAGTCGTTGCTAGTGCTGGTTGCCTGGCAACCGGAACTCCAGGCCGCCGGCTTCGACCGGCTCGGGCAACTGCTCGGTCGCACGTTGCAGCGCCAGACCGGCCGGCCGGACGTGGACGTGCAGTTGACCGCCGGTGAAGTGACCTTGCGGGCCGGCGAGAACTCGCAGACGCTGACTGAGCTTCAGGGCAGCATAGAGACGCTGCCGGCCGGGACCCAAGCGCAGCTCAGCTTTCGTCTGGCTGGGACCGATATGCCCGAGCCGATGCGAATCCGCATCGCTCGAAACCGTCAAACCACGCCGCCGGCTACCGGCTTCGAGCTGGACACCGGCGGCACTGCGATTCCTTGCAGCCTGTTGGCCATGGGCCTCAAGGCCCTGCGTCCGTTGGGCCCGCGGAGCCGATTGCGCGGCTACATCTGGGCCAACCAGACGCCCGACGGCTGGGACGCGGAAGTGACCGGGGAGTTGTTCGACGTGGACCTGGGCCGCCTGGTGACCGAGTGGTTCCCACACAAGCTCAGCGGCACCGGTCAAGTTATGATCCAGTCGGCCCGGTTTCGCGCCGGACGCCTGGTGATGGCCTCCGGCATCCTGACGGCCGGGCCCGGTGTGATCAGTCGCTCGTTGATCAATGCGGCGGTCGGGCAGTTGAAGCTCGTTCCAGGCATGGAGCCGCCGATGCCGGGCGGGTTGGTGCCATACGAACAACTGGCACTGGTCTTCATTCTGGACGCGCAGGGTCTGACACTCTACGGCCGCTGCACGGCGACCGCTCCGGGCACGATCCTGGCAGACCGCAACGGCCGGCTGTTGGGCGAGCCGGCCTCACAACCCCAACCGGTGGTCGCCCTGCTGCAAACGCTGGTGCCGCGGAGCGAGGTCCAGGTACCAGCCACTCGCCAGACCGACTGGCTGATGCGTCACCTGCCAGTTCCACAAGTCGTCCGCCGTGAAGCCGCCGAAGCCACGTTACCCCACGCACGAGTCCGCCTGGGCCGGACCAAGCGGTAGTTCACTATGTTCACCACGGAGGCACGGAGAACACGGAGTTTAAGTCTAGATTCTCATACAAGTTGTTTTGTAGTGGGTTGTAGTATCAAACAACTCATTGAAAGCAAAACCTTATCTTTCTCGTACTTCTCCGTGTCCTCCGTGACTCCGTGGTGTATTCATTGAGGTTGAGTTAGCGTTGTAGTATTAGGCGGCCGCGGATTTCGATGTTGTAGCGCACGGCGGCGGCAGCCACGAAGAGCCAGTTTAGGATGGTGACCACGCCCACTTGCAACTGGCCGCCGGTGCCTTCGCCGTAGGAGTGCAATCCGCCGGGCAGGACGTAATTGACCCCGTACCAGGCCATCACAATGGCGGTGGCCCCCAATACCGAGCCGACCGCCAGGCCGAAGTGGCCGAACCAACCGGCGTAGCGGCCGTGGAGAATGGCCGCGTAGACCAGCAGCGAGACCAGTGCCCAGACCTCCTTGGGGTCCCAGCCCCAGAAGCGTCCCCAGGAGACGTCGGCCCACAATCCGCCGAGGATCGTGCCGGCGGCCAACAGCAGCACGGCCACCTGGATGGCCTTGTAGATGAACCCGGCCAGGGTTGCACACGCCTCGGGTTCGCGGCTGATCGTCGCCGGGCCATCGCCGACCGGCTGGCGGTAGCGGCCGAACAGGTAATAGGCCAGCGAGAGGTTCCCCAAGCCCCAGGCCAACCCTGCGGCGCCGTAGCTGGCAGTGATCGACAGCACGTGGATCAATAGCCAGAAGTTATTGCGCAGGACCGGCATCATCACGCCGATGTCCTTGTCGAACACCGGTGCGTTGTAGGCCAGGATCGAAGCCAGCAAGGCCACCGCTGCCCCCGCGACGGTGAGCGGCTTTCTGGCCAGTACCTGCTTGAGCGGTTCGGCGACGCCCTGCTTCAGAAGGACGTACGGGATCATCCCGATACCCAATAGCAGCGTGAGGATGATTCGGGGTACGTAGCATACTGCCGCGGCCAGCACACACAGCCCCACGCCCCAGGTCAACAGGGCGTTGGCCGTGGGGATCGAGGAGCCGACGCCGGTTTTTGGCACCAGGCTGATGACCGACGTCTCCCCGCCCGATCCGTACTCGGCGATGGTCAGCATGTAGAACACACCGGCCATCAGCGCCAACCGAGGCAAGAGCATCCCGGCGAAAACCCGTGTGTCACTGCTTCGACGGAAGGCCGCCAGGCGCCACGAAGCCGTCAATCCGGGCCACGTCAGCGGCAGCATTGCGAACCACAACCCTAGCACGGCCACAACCAATGCCGCGAACACCACCGTCTCGAACATGTTGGTCACCGGGGCCCAGCCGGTGATGTACACCCGAAGGCAAAATCCGTAGACAATGAAAACCTGTGCGGCCGCCAGCACCAAGACTCCTAGCCAGAACATCGGCCGGCGGATCACGCCGAACGATAACGCAAAACACACTACCGCCCCCAGGCTGACAACCCACGACCAGAAGAACGGATTCGATTGGTTGTATTGCACCTCGATATCGGTATAGCCGGGGGCCGGATACGCAGTCAGGGCGAATAACTCCTCGTCCTTCTCGCGGATGGGAAGCCGACGGCGCAACGGCTCGATCTTCTCGCCGAGTGAACGTATCGCCGTGGCAAACCGATCCATTGCGGCGGTGAACCGCTGTTTTCGCGTTGGGTTGTCGCGATCAACGTAGGCGGCCTTCGCCTCGTCAAAGGCCTTGCGGACCGCCTGGACTTCCGGCTGTGGATACCCATGCAACACGTCTCCGGACCCGAAGATCAGTGTCTTCAGGCTCAGCCAAGGTTGGGCGTCGTCGCTGGTATCGCGACCGGCCTCCAGTGCGGCCGGGCTGAGCGCCGGGACCAGCCGCAGTGTCAACAACCGGTACAGCCGGTGCGAGCTGGCCAGTTCTAAGACCCTCTTGTCCACGCCCGACGGGCGGAACCGCTTGCCGTCGGCCTGGGCCTTGCGCTGCCGGCCGAGCAGTTCGCCCAAGCGGAGGCGGAACTTCCGTGCGCTCTCAAGCTGCCGGGGCGAAACGTACTTTAGCCGCCGCCCGTCCTTCGCGTCGGCAATGGGCAGCCCGAGCAACTCCGTGCGCAACTGTTCGTGCTCGGCATGCAGAAATGGTACCCGTTCCCATTTCTCCGCTTCCACCAGCCAACTGAACAGCAATTCGGCAGCAGTGAACTTGCGCGGTTTTTCATTGGGGGAAAGCCTCAGATTCACGCTCGTCCGACCGCAGATCTTCTCGACCACCGCCCGGGCGAACGTGTCCAGCGGCATCAGCCGGCCGCGATCGAACACCGGCAAGTGCCGCCAGGTGCTCCAATCCGGTTCGGCCGTATCATCCGCACGGACGAAGCTCGCGGCCGGAAGCAGGAGAACGGCAAGTATGAATATGATACGTCGGAACATATTGTTTAGTGGACGCGGCGGCTAAACGGTTCACGCCTCATGTAGAACATGACCACTATGCCGGCTACGATCAGCAGGCTCCCGGCGTACTTCAGGCCGCGACCCGGATCGTAGTTGACCGTGAATCGGGAAAGGAACAACCGGTCTCGCATGTCATCCTCGTCGACCATCTCGTGAAAGACGGGATCGCCCGGCTTCCACGGCCCTGCAAAACTCGACTGGAACAACCGGTACGAACACCCGGTGCTCGGATCGGAGAAATCGACCGGCGCGTTCAGCGCGATCAGCACGTCGGTCTGCAACCGCTTGTTCTTGTCGTGGCGGTCTATCAGGTCTACCAAGCTCGAATAGTGCGACGCCTGGCTGGTGCCGGGATCCAGCTTGCGATTGAACTTTTGCAGGTAGACCCGGAAGCCGAGGTCGATCTTGTCCAGTGGCATAGTTACGGCTACGCGGCGATTCTTGCCCCGGACCACTTTCCACTGATCAGTCGGCGGTATGCCCTGCGAACCGGCGGGCAGACCTTCCAGCCAGAACTCCTTGCTGTTGCCGTCGACCGTCAGCCGCAGCTTGGCCTGCCGCCGTTTCATCGGGGCGTCCTCGTCCTTGCGGTACGCCGCCGGCAAGAGCCTGGTGCCCGGCTTGTCCATCGGGATGAAATCCTCCACGTAAAGCGCCGTCGCGGCAGGGGTGCCCTCAAACGCGATGACTTCTGTACCGTCGGCGGGCAAGGAGGCGACGGTACACGCTGCCGGCGAATGCCAGGTGCGATAGTAGAGCCGTCGGTCTGTTCCTTGCAAGATGTCGATCCGTGGCCGGACCGCCTCACGCAGCATCTTGGCGCCCGGCGAATCCGAATCGTCGTCGCCGAGCTTGCTCGCGGCATCGTACCAAAAACTGCCGAATACGCCGTCCAGGTAATCCTGCCGGTTGAACTCGGGCAGATCGGCAAACAGGACCATCGGCTGCGGCGGATTGCCCGGAGGATGAATCCGCAATTTGACACCAAGAAACCTGGGCTCGAAGCCGTCGAACTCGACCTCCAGACCGGTATCGCACAGCGGCTGTCGCGCGCCTTGCTTCAGTTCATCAACTGCCAGCTCGAACCTCTTGCCGGCGGCGTGTAGGACAATGCGGCCTTTTTTGCCCAACGGGCCGGCCGGCCGCGAGTCGCAGAAGGCCGCAGTCTCCGCCCGGCTGCCGGTCATCCAGAAGACGATCCGCGGGCCGTGCGGCAGACTGCGGCGGGTGCCTATGCCAAAGCGGCGGCCGGCAGCGTGTGGGTCGGTTGACGATTCAACGTTCAACGCTACGGCTGTCCACCGATCGTCGGGAAGACCCCGACCGCGGGACGAACCCGGATTCGCGGCGACCTGCAACTCGATTCGTGGTGCGGGAACCTTCTTCGAGTCGGCGTAATAGTCGAGCACCTCGAGCTTGATCCCGCCGTGGTTATACACCACGCCCCGGTCGCGCCGAGACAATCGCCAAGGGAACCAACACAACTTGCGGTAGTCGTCCCAGTTGAATGGCCCGGAGACGAACGGGACGGTGATCGTTTCGGCGTGCGAGCGCTCCGCCGGGAGAACAGCAAGTTGGAAGTGCTGCGACGTTTTGTAGGCCCGCCAGGCGGCGTGTCCCTCGAAGACCGGCAGCGTGGCGTCGGTCCCACCGCGCCGGCTCACCAGGCAGCCCAGCAGCAGCACCAGCAGGCCGGCGTGCGTGACCAGGAAGCCGGTCTGCTGCCGTTTTTTCCAAGGAAAGCGCACCAGCGCGGCACAGAGGATGTTCAGCGCCAGCAAGGCGCCCAGTGCGGCAAACCACCAGGTTCCGTATATCCCGAACCGCGCCGCCGCGGCCCCGTAGCGGCTCTCGACAAACGTGGCCCACCCCAGCACAACCACCAGGACCCCGATCAGCACCACCGCCAACTGCAACGATGCACACGCACGGCACAGCCCCAGCGCCATTCGCACCGGCAAGCCTCGTTCGGAGGAACGCGGGCGTAATTGCAATCTCATAGTGTTAGCAGGGCAAGTACTCTGGCACGAACGCGTTTGGCAGCATGCACGGCACTACGGGCCTGAGCCTCGGTAGCATCAATCCCCGGGTAACGATAACGCACCGCATAGTCGCCCAAGAGCTTCATGTCGTCCGAGAGAATCCGCAACTCTGGTGACTCCGGCACACAAAGGCGAAGAAGTGCTTCCAGATCGTGCGTTTTGCCAAATGGGATCCCATGCTCCTGCAGAATCGCCTTAGTTCAAGTTTTGCACATTTTCGGGCTCGAAATGTAGCTGAAATGGTATCGGCCTCCAGGCCAATTTGGGATAGCATGTGATTCAACCGTCACAAAACATTCCCGCAGGCAAGGAGGCCGACCCATGCAGCTTACTAC
>JAUWHT010000452.1 GCA_030605745.1 Pirellulales bacterium
TTTTCTCAGCTTGGCGGGCTGAGAGCGCCGCGCGTCGGCCCCAAGGGGTCGACGGCGAGTCCAGCCCGCTGAACCGACCAACAAAAACGCCGAGCAACCGCCTCGAAAACGGTTGAAATATGTGCAAAACTTGAAGTTAGATCATTGGCTTCAAATGTGGCTCCGCATTCGGGGCAAGTGAATCTCATTTTACTGCCCCCCCTAGTTCACGACTTGTTCCGGGCCAGAGTGAACCGACGTGGATAGACAGGAACTCCTGGAGTTCCTGGATGATCTCCTCACGGGAAAAACCCGATTCGGATTCTGACTGTGGCTCCTTTTCGTTGCTTTGGCTCATTTCGTCCTCCTTCACTTGCCAAACTTTTTATTTTACCCGAATTGCCGTTTGCCGGGAATCGGGATCTGGTCGGAGTCTCCAGCCTACCCTCATCTGGCGGTGTCGTCAAGCGTTCGAGGCGGAGTGCGTAGAAATCTTGACGGAAGACGGCTGGATGACTAACATACTCAAACCGTAAACGGATTCGGACGTTTTGCTTGGAAAACACCGTAGGGACTACTAGGGATTCGGGGTTATTGAATGCAACCCTCCAGTCCCGAGTCCCGAGCCCCTATTTCCCATGCCGGCTCGGCCGCAAGCACTTGTTCCGGCAGAGTTACGAGGTCATGGATTTTGGCGAACTTGATCCCGGCTTCACAAAGACGCGCCTTGAGATACTCCCTCCGCCTTTTGCACCCATTCAGCAGTGATCGGCTTCATAGAGCACCTTGCCGTGTTCGAGAATATCGCGCATAAAATCGTCGCCCATGGCTATTCGATGTTGCACCGTCTCAGGGGTCTGTACCAACAGGTCGACCGGAAACGACGGGGTGATCTTCAGACGGATTTCCACCGCTTTTCTAACGGCCTTATCTGCAAACGGCATGATAACCAGCAGGTCAACATCAGAATCTTCCGTAGCCGTGCCATACGCATAAGACCCGAAAAGCAGTACTTGCTGCGGATGGAATTCTCGGCCGATGTAGCGACCGACATCTCGAATTTGCTTCATGGTGATCATGTTTGCTTCTCGTAGAACTCCCTATCACTCACACCTTCTTCCGGAGTCAACAGAAATCTGCGGCGGCAACCCTTAACGTAGCAAACCTTCACATCCGCTTCGTTTGGAATGGTGTAAGAGAACCGTCCCTCTGGAAACTGCTTGACGAACTTGATGTGCGACCCTTTGCCTCCGGAGGTATCTTCCAAAACATCGTATCGCCCGAGAATTTGTCGCAGCTTGCGAAGTTTGATCGAGCGGTTCGGCATGGAGCTACATTAGTTTGCGGCGTATTCCAAATCGCTGTCGGAATCGGAGAATTCGCGCGCCTGAACATCATCAATAATCAAGTGCTCAAATTGCAGCTTTGCCTCGCCGATCGTTTTGTCGCTTTTAGTGCCTCTGGCGAACATCTCGAAATACTTGCCCGGCGCCGGAAAGAAAAGATTGGCCGGATTATCGTGCTGAAGGCTGTCTTCCACTTGGATCGCAATGATCTCCAGAAGCGAGCCGGCTGCTTCGTTTTTGGTTACACCGCTGCCGACCAGGTCGAATTCCAGGCAGTGGGCAACCCACGAACCGTCTTCTCGGTAAAAGACTATTCGCAACGGGATATGGAGGGTTTGCGTGTTCATAACGGCAAATAGTTAACATGCTACTCTGCGTAACATTCTACACCCAAAAACGGACCTTGGCAAGCCCGGCGGCTAAACGTCTATTCCCTCTTCAGCAAAAACCCCTTTAGGAACCAGCCATTCGGCTCGCTGGTGACGGCCATTCCGTTGGGGCCCAGGTGGCGGCGGACGACGTCGTAGTCGGGCAGTTTCTGGCCGTCGATCCTCTGCCGGCGGACCACGCCCTTCTTGCCAGTGCCGAAAACAGAGTTCAGCAGCCGGCCCAGCAGCGATTCGCTTTGCGGCATCTTGCCCTGGCGGATCAACTCGTAGGTCGGGCGGTATTCCTCGTCAGAGCGGGAGAATATCTGGGCACATTTGGGCATATCTCCCCAGGCCTTGATTGCGGCGTCGACCCGGCGCAGCGCAATCGCACGTCCGAGCACTTCCCGCGGCTGCCGCGGCTTAAGTACCTTCAACAGGAAGTCCAGATGCGACGCCACCAACAGATGACCATACGCGACGGTCACCGCCGCATGAGGCAGCAACCGTTCGTCCTCTTCTTCGTCATCTTCGTCCTCTTCATCGTCAATCAACGACGGGAGCTTACGGACCTTGACTTTCGGGACCTTGGTTCCTTCTCCTTCCTCCTCGACGATTTCCCAGATCAAGTGCCCACCGATCACGCGTCTGACGGCGCTTTCGTCCGTTTCCATGGTCCTCTTGATCGTCTCGGCCACCTTCGCCGGGTCCTCGGCCTGGACGGCGAACAGCAACCGCTCGCTGGCCGGGGTGATGGGCAGTTCGTAGTCGGTAATCACAGTCACCCGCCGGCCCAGGTGCCGGATCAGGTCGTCGCGGAGATTGATTTGCGGCCCGTTGGGGTCCTTCTCAAGGCTTTCCAGAACCTCCTGCCAGATGCCGGTCTCGCCTTCGCCGAACAGCTCGTCGAACAGCGGGTCGAAGTTGTCAAAAGCGTTCTGGATGTCCGTGTAGAAAGTGGAGTAGGTGGCGATGTCGCGGGGTATCCAGTCTTGGGGCGCGAAATCATGGGCGTTGGGGAAGACCAGCATCTTCATCGCCTTTTGATAAGGCGGCGGGGCATATACGGCCGTCCGGTGGAGAATCTCGTAGCCATCCACTGCGCAGTCCACGTACCCGCCCATGCCTTTAACGCCTGCAAAACCCTGGTTGCGGAAAATCCGCAGTTGCGATTCCCCTTTGCGGCGATCCTCGGCGGCAGCGGCCAGGGACGCTTCCCAGTAGTCCAGCGGATGGACAAACCAGCGGATCTGCGGCGTCGCGCCGCTGGTGTCTTCCGCACAACGTTGCATTACCACCTGGAACGCCTGCACGTCGGCCAGGCTGTCGCCCTTCTTGCCCGCCGCACGCGCCAGGATTCCCCGCATATCCTCCAGCCTGTCGGATACCGCCAGCAGGTTGCCCGTCAGGCAATAAAACGTCTGCTGCGGTTTGTTGTCTTCCGATTCGGGCAGGTCGAAGCGGATGACCGGATCGGGGCTTTCGGTCAGGTTGAGCACGGTCCGCTTGGCGCCCTGTTGCGCCTGTTTCTTGGCAACCTTTTCCAGCATAGCGCCGGCCTGCGGCAGGTGCCCGGTAACGTCGATCACGATCGCCGCGGCCGCGGTGTGCGGTGCCGGCAGGATCCGCGCCAGGCCCACCTCCCCGCCCGGCACGCCCTCCAGGTCCTCCGGTGTCAGCCCCAATCGCTCTTCGAGGCTGGACCAGCGGTCCTCGAACTGCCGTCGAAGGTCCTTGGAGAACGGTTCCATGACCGGGTCGGCCATAAGCTGGCCAAGCTGGGTTTTGTTCCACTGCGTCTGCAAGTGGTCCCAGTTCGGCACGGCGATAAAGCCCACGGTCGTGTTGGGCAACAGTGTTTCGCTGGGACGTACAGCCTGGGCCGACAATTGCCCAGTGCACAACAATCCCAAGACACTCCACAACCACGCCCAGGTCCAAATCCGCAGCACGACGATCCTCCTTCAATTCCGCTAGTGAGAAACCGGGAGCGCGGCCGTCCCGGCCGCACTATGCGGGCAGGATGCCCGCGCTCCGCAAATTCCTGCCCCCAAAGGCCGTAGTCTAGTCGCACGCCTCAATTTATGCCAGGTCAACCGTTTAGCCCGGATTATTCATATATGTCGCGTTTCTCGATGTAACACATTGCAACACAACGAGTTGCGCATACACCCCTCAATGGCAGTATGCGCAGGTAGTTTAGCCGCCGGGCTTGCCCGGCGCGTTATTTGGTGGTCAATGGGCACGAATGCTGACGCGCCGAGCAAGCTCGACGGCTAAACAGATTTTTAGAGCCCCCCTACCGCTTTCTGCTTCGCGGTTTGGCAGGCATAATACACTTTATGCGAGATTTCCAGAATGAGAGCCTCAGTCACGATCCGGTTCATGGGTACATCCCATTTACCTCCTCCGTAGGGCTCCCGGAGGACGAGGTCTCC
>JAUWHT010000066.1 GCA_030605745.1 Pirellulales bacterium
CAATTGACAATTTTCAATTTTCAATTCCCTCACAACAACGCCTCGTCCGTCTCCTCCGTATCGCTGACCGGTCCGTGCCATCGCCAGAGGATCAATGCCAGCGTGGCGGCCACACAAAGTACCGCGGACAGCGAGCCGTACAGCAGCGGGTCGCTTTGGATGTGGCCGGCGAAGTTCGGGCCGAAACTGCCGATGCCGAAACCCAATGTAAAGCTCAGCCCGTAGCACAGGCTCCGCCGACGCCGGGGAACATACTTAGCTATCAGGCTGTTCAGCAGCGGCTGGTTCATAAAAAACAACGGTGAGAACAGCCCGGCCGCCCAGATTCGGGTAGTCCCTTGCGCAAATCCCATCCAGAACACGCACGGCGCGGCGGCGGCAAACGCAAACGCCATTAGCGGCTCCAAGGTCGTCGGTTTGGCGATCCGCCCGGCCGTGTACTGGCCCAAGATGCCCAGCAGCAGCACGGCGCTGGTCAGGTAGTTGCGAAGACTCTCCTTGGGAATATGGGCGATGTATAGCCCCGCCTCGTCGAGGTAACGTGGCAGAAAGTTCAGAATCGCCGCGTAGACGAATCCGGCCAGGCTGGCCAGCGTGATCAGCATAAAGTACGAGGGCCAATGGGCATCGTCCTCGCCGTGGCCGTGGCCGCCCGAAGGATTCCCAGCGGCCGTGCGAGGTCGTTCCTGCCGGTGCGAAAGCCGCAACATCAGCAACACTGCCAACAGGACGCCGGGCACACTGAGCAGCAGATAGTACTGCTGCCAGTTGGCCCCGGTGTTCAACACCAGTCCGGCCAGCATCGGACCGGCGGCGATCCCCACCGACCCGAAGATGCCGTGATATCCCAGCGCCATCGGCCGGTTCTCCGGCGTCGTTTGATGGGCGATCAAGGCCACACCAGCCGGATGGTAAATACTGGCGAACGTGCCCATGGCAAACATGGCCAGGTACATCGCGGCCAGGTTGGGACTGTCCCAGGCAATAAGCGCCGTCCCGCTGCACCCGAACAGGTAGATCAACAGCAACCGCTTGGCGCCGAACCGGTCGGCCAGCCATCCGGCCAGCAGGGCGCACAGCCCATACGGCAGGCGCAGGCAGTTTCCCAGTTGGCCGGACACCCTTTTCCCAGCGGCCGGCTCGACGCAGAAATCCGGATCGGCGACGACCAACTGCTCGACGCTGGCGAACGAGTGTTCGTAGACGTGGACCAGTGCGTGGCAGCAGGAGATCAGCAGCACCAGGCGGAAGGTTGCCGAGTTCATTTTGCCCATGACCGCTCCGCCAGCCGGGTCAACAGTTCTTGTGCAGCGCCGCTGTCGATCGCATCGGTTGCTTTCTTGGTACACTTGATCAGCGAGTCGTCGCAACCGGCGGTCCACAAGGCGGCGGCCGTGTTGGCCACCACGATGTCGCGCGGCGGCCCAGCTTGACCGGCGAAAATGTTGCGGATCAATTGCGCGCTCTGCTGGGGACCGTCGACCAGCATCTCTTCCAGTCCGGCCGGGTCGAGGCCGAAATCGGCCGCCGTCCAGTCGAATTCGCGCAGCCTGCCGCCGGCCGCCTCGGTCACATAAGTTGTCTCGGCCAGCGAGACCTCATCCAGACCGTCGGACCCGTGGACGACCAGTGTCCGCCGGGTCCCCAGCATGGCGATTGCCTCGGCCAGCAGCGGCCGCAGTTCGGCCCGCCCCACGCCGAGCAGTTGGAACGGCGCGCCGGCCGGATTGCACAGCGGGCCGAGAATATTGAAGATCGTCGGCATGCCCAGCTTGCTGCGGACCGCCGCCACGTGCTTCATCGCCCGGTGGTGCAAAGGGGCGTAACAGAAACAGATGCCCAGTTCGTCCAGGCAGGCTTCGACTCGCGCCACGTCGGCCTCGATGTTCACGCCCAAGGCAGCCAGCACGTCGGACGAGCCGCTGCGGCTGGTCACCGCCCGGTTGCCGTGCTTGGCCACCGGTACGCCTGCGGCGGCCGTAACCAGGGCCGCGGCAGTCGAGATGTTAAAGGTTCCGGAGGCGTCACCGCCGGTGCCCACCACGTCGATCACGCCGGTGCGACTGGTGCGAATCGGCGTCATTTTCCGCCGCATGGCTGACGCCGCCCCGGCTACCTCGGCCACCGTTTCGCCCTTTTTGTGCAGGGCCATAAGCAGCCGGGCAATTCCGTCCTCGCCCACGCGGCCCTCCATAATCAGCCCGATCGTCTCCGACATCTGCCCCATCGACAGGTCCCGGCCCGACTCGACGAGTTTCAACGCGGCTTCGATCATAGCATGATTACCCAGCGATTGTGGGAGGTGTCTCTGACAGCGATTGCGGAAGCAAAAAAGCAGGCAAATTGCACCAAATTATACGCCTTTTTGGCAATTTTCTCCATACCCCGCCCGCGCGCCAAAACTCCCGCATTGACGCAACCTGTTGTGGCACACCGGCTTACGTTGCGTCCTGCCGGTCGATCCATACCTGTCATTACTGCAAATCGGGGGCTTTTGGCTCGTCGTAACTCCTTTGTCCGTAACGGGTTGCGAATTGTTCGGCAGTCCCCTGGAAACAATTGCCCGGCAACCTGGGTAATGTTTTGCCATAAGTCGTTCTCCTCAACCAACTTGCGCCCAAGAACCTCGGCCAAAAATCCCTCTCTCAAGATAGACCCCAAGCGCCGTGCAGGCTGGTGCACGTTCGGCCTTTGACGGCAAGCAGCACTCATGTGGCCGGGCTTTTTTCTGCTGAGCGGCCTATCTGGCTGCTCAGGACGGTCCGGACGTTGCGGACCTCGCCCCGGCGACTGGCTAGTGCCGTCCGCTTCGCCGGTCGATCCAACTACCGACAAAGCAAAACC
>JAUWHT010000314.1 GCA_030605745.1 Pirellulales bacterium
CCGTAAGCAGCCCGGCCTCGCGCAGCACGCGGTTGGGATAGGTAACGTGGTCAACCGGCGTGATTGCGTACTCGCCGGCCACGATCCATAGCAGTTGCCCGTCGTACGCCTCACGAAAGCCGTCGGCCAGGCGGCCGATCAACTCGTCCAGTTCGGTCACCGCGGTTTCGGCTGCCGGGCTGTCAGGCCCGGTCCGCTGGGCGGCGTAGTCAAGGTGCGGCAGGTAGATGTAGAAGAAGTCGGGCCGGTACGCCCGGGCGGTATGAACCGCCGAGTCGGCGATCCAAGCGCTCGATTTGATGTTGGCCATCGGTCCCCAGAAATGTTGCAGCGGGAAATGGCCCAACTCGTCGCGCAACGTGCCGTACAGCTCCAACGGCCTGGTGTAGCACCAGAGCGATTCGGAGCCGTCGGGGTTGTGTATCGGGGCGGGCGTGCAGACGTAGTCCGCCTCGCAGCCGGTGCTGTGCAACGGGAACCAGACGGCCGAGGTCAGCCCGCCGACCTGGTGAGAGAGCAAGTCCCAGATCTGCGGCCGCTCGATGCAATCGTTCGGCGAGGTCCACATCTCGACCTGCCGCTTATCACGCCAGTAGAACCCGTTGGACACCACGCCGTGATCGACGGGCAGGCGGCCAGTGGTCATGGCTGCTTGCACCGGACATGTAACGCAAGGGAAGCTGGGCACCATGTCGGCGATCCCACCGCCGGCCGTCAGGTCCCTCAGCTTAGGCATCACCGCCACGTCTTTCTCACGCAAGCCCGGCACGGACAACAGGATCATTTGCTTCGGCATGGTTCTTACTCCTCAGTCGTCCAGTCCACGGAACGGGCTGCCGCTGCGGGGCATGTAATGGCAGAGCAGGATCCCGCCAAAGTACAACAGCGTCAGCGGAACCGCCATCAGCATCATGCTCGTCGGATCGGCCGGCGTAAGGAACATCGCCAGGGTGAAGATCACCAGGATAGCGATTCGCCACCTCGACAGATAGACGTGGACGTCGAAGACGCCGATCCGCTCCAGGAAGAGCATCACCAGCGGCAACTGGAAACTGATTCCGAAGCCCAGCGGCAACACCAGCACGAAACCGAGCCACTCGCTAATGCGCGGGTCGGGATCGATGCCCAGCGCGCTGTTGAAGTAGAACAGGAAGTTCAACACCGGCTTGAAGACGAAGAAGAAGGCCATCGCCGCCCCCAGCAGAAACAGCCCCAAGCTAAACGGCAGGAAAACGTGGACGTACTGCTTCTCGTGCGGGTACAGCCCGGCCGCCACGAACGACCAGATCTGGTAGAATATCCACGGGCTGGCTATCAGCGCTCCGACCAGCAGGGCCGCTTTGATGTAGGTCATAAACGCCTCGTGTGCGCTGAGGCTTTTTGTCTGCACCCGCAGATCGTCCTCAATGCGGTGCCAGACGAAGATGCGCAGCAGGTCGCGTCTTTCGAGTTCTTTGTCCGCACCGCTGGGCGGCGGTTCCACATCTACCGGTTGTTCCTGATAGAGTTCCTTTTTCTTCAGTGCTCGGAGGATTTCGGCCGGATCGACGTATGCTTCTTCGGGCAGCAGTTTCTCTTGGTTGACGATCTGGGAGATCTGTTCGGCCGTCCAAGGAAGTGGCTGGTCGCCGGTACGGATCTTGCCCAGGTGGTCCTCGACCCAGTTGAGCGATTGTTTCTGATAATACGCCGTCAGCGCGTCTCTGAGCGGCCTCTGGATGAAGTCGACCACCCAATCTCCGACCAGCAAACCGAGCACGAATCCGATCGCCAATCCCACCACCGCCTTGAACAAGCAGGCACGCAACTCTTCGAGGTGCTCCCCAAAGGTCATCGTGGTGTTTGCGAAGAGGTCTTTGTCTGTCGGTTTGGACATCAGCGCAGATCAGGCGGTTGCGGGCGGTGCCAAACACTCAATAATAACACCGCCAGAGCCAGCCGGCAACGAACCGCTACTGGAACTGTTCGGCCGAATCGTTCATCATACCAGGGGCTTGGCGCGGCAGAGCCGCAACCAAAGCAGTCAAGTGGTAAGGGTTCAGGGTTCAGGACTTTGCTTCCCACCTTATCCGACTTCACACGAAAATCCTGAACCCTGAACCCTGACTACTGAACCCCAAAACCAGTACGGGCAAAAGTTTATCAGGAAAACAAGCTTTTACGGGTTTGCAATACGGGGGGAACCAACCAATGAAGGCACTGTATCCATTACGTTTTCGGCCCATCCTGCGCCGGCACATTTGGGGGGGCCGGCGGTTGGGTTCGCTGCTGGGTAAGGAAATCGGGCCGGAAGACGACTACGCAGAAAGCTGGGAGATTTGCGATCGTGGCCCAGAGCAGACTGTGCTGGAGTCGGGGCCGCTGGCTGGGGTTTCCCTTGGACGACTGGTGGCCGAGCGTGGCGCTGAGCTATTGGGCCGACACCACCCAAAGCCGCGATTTCCCTTGTTGATGAAGTTCCTCGACGCCACGCAGCCCATCTCGGTCCAGGTCCACCCGGACGACGCCCAGGCCGCCCTGCTAAATCCTCCCGATCTGGGGAAGAGCGAGGCCTGGGTAGTGCTTTCGGCCGAGCCGGGCAGCACGATCTATGCCGGACTCAGGCCGGGTGTCGACCGGAAACGGCTGGAAAATGCCATTCGCAACGGAACCTGCCGAGAGTTGCTGCATCAGTTCCAGCCCAACTTGGGCGATTGCGTCTACCTGCCTGCCGGAACTGTCCACGCCCTGGGCAAGGGGCTGATGGTCGCCGAAATCCAGCAATCCAGCGACGTCACGTACCGGCTGTTCGATTGGAACCGGTTGGGCCCCGACGGCAAACTCCGCCCGTTGCACGTCCAGCAGGGGCTGGAGGCAACCGATTTTGACCGGGGGCCGATCGAGCGGCAGCAGCCGCGCGCTACCGATCGACCGGGCGTAAACCGCTTGGTCGAGTGCGACAAATTCATACTTGACCGCTGGCAGTTCGATTCCCCCCAGTCGGCCGGCGGCGACCAGCGGGCCCACATCATCTGCGTGCTGGAAGGCTCGCTCCAGGTCCGGGGTGACCCGACCGGCCACGCCGTGATCCGTGGCAGGACAGTCCTTCTGCCGGCCGTGCTGGGCGAAGTTGAGTTGAGCCCGCAGGGCAGGGCGGTGCTGCTGGACGCCTATTTGCCGTAGTGGAGGAAGGGGAGAGCGGCGGCGTGCCACTGTGCCCGGCCAGCCACAGTCGATCTTTTCTGTGGAACTCAGCGTACATTTTCGATGATGTTTTCCAGTATGCGGTCCGCAGCAGGATCCAAACCCAGGTTCTCTGCAAGACGGAGAGTATTTAGAATCAGC
>JAUWHT010000161.1 GCA_030605745.1 Pirellulales bacterium
ACTTAGCCGCCTCTTCAGCAAAACCGGGGGCAATCACGGTCCTCGTCGTTGGCAGAATTGTGAATTCATCGCGGGAACGTGGCGAATGGCCGGTAAATGTCGCAGGTAGCTCTCGAAATGGGACTTCCTCAAAGCCCTCTAGTCTGAAGAACTCGTCTTCGATCTTTCGGCCACAATTCTCTCGCGTCAGCGAGTAAACCTTCGGTGTGATCTCGCGTGGAGCTACTGCCACAACTGCGATGACAAGCCCAATGAATAAGTTCATTCTCGGTTACTCCAAAGCACTGCGGGAAAAACGGGGCAGAACTATTTTGGGATTAAATCGTTCAGTAACTTCTCTAGCTCAGCTTGGAGCTTCGGCCCGCGGGCGTCCAGCGAGACTACTTTGCCGTCGCAGCCGACCAGTATCAGCACGGGAATGCCCATCACGCCGTAGTAGCGGGCCATCGGATTGTCCATTCCGGCGGCGGCAGGGTCGCTGCTGAAGAGGTTTTTCCACGGCATCGGGTTTTCTTCGAGGTATTCTTCCAGCCAACAGCATTTCCCACGACACGACATGCCTACCCGCTCCCCATCCAAACGCGGGCCGCAAGCGGCCCGGCTAAACTCGCCCCTCACCCCTCGCCCCTAATGATGGTGAAACCGCCGGATCATCTCCCATGCCTCCTCGGCGGTCTCGGCGTAGCGAAACAGGTCGAGGTTCTCGTCGTCGATCGTGCCCTCGTCGGCCAGGTGCTCGAAGTCGATCACCCGCTGCCAGTACTCGCGGCCGAAGATGATGATCGGTATGTGCTGCATTCGGCCTGTCTGACGCAGCGTCAGCGCGTCGAACAATTCGTCGATGGTGCCGAACCCGCCGGGAAACACCACCAACGCCTTCGCCCGTAAAATGAAGTGAAACTTCCGCATCGCAAAGTAGTGGAACTGGAAGCACAACTCGGGGCTGATGAACGGGTTGGGCTGCTGTTCATGGGGCAGGCGGATGTTCAGACCGATCGACTTGGCACCCACGTCGTACGCGCCCCGGTTGGCCGCCTCCATGATCCCCGGACCACCGCCGGTAATCACCACGTAATCGCACTTGCCGTCGGCCTGGCAGCTTGACGAGACCAGCCGGGCGAATTGCCGGGCGATTTCGTAGTACCGGCACTTGGACACGATCCGCTCGGCCCGGGCAACCGCACGCTTCCGCCGCGGATCGTCCGGCGTATCGGCCAGGCGTGCGCGGGCCCGCTCCAGGTGGACCTCTGCCACCGCCGGCTCCGGAATCCGCGTGCTGCCGAAGACTACGATCGTCGAGCGGATGTCGTGGTCCTGGAAAGCCAACTCCGGCTTGAGCAACTCAAGCTGCATCCGGACCGGACGCAACTCCGTACCGGCCAGGAAATCCACGTCCTTGTAGGCCACGCGATAATTGGCCGAACGCAGGATCGCCTCCAGGTTCTTTTCTCGTTCTCGCTCGTCACTCATCGTATGTCATTGTACTCAAAGTACTCAAACTGTAAACGGATCGGGACATTTTGCTTGAAAAACACCGTAAGGACTAGGGATTCGGTCCCGGCGCGCCGGGAGGGGCTCGGGTTATTGAATGCAACCCTCCAGTCCCGAGTCCCGAGCCCCTATTTTCCAAGCATATTACGCTTTCCCAAATGCTAGCATTTACAGTTTAATATCTATTCTACCCCACACGCAACCAGCCGGGCCAGGCAAGTATCCAAGCCAGCGTGGCCGGTGCGAGCCAGGTTGTCGCCGGGATGCGTCGCAGCCCGGGCCAAACGCGGCCGAAGGCTGACAGTGATAGATGAATCGCCACGGTCGCGATCGCCAGCGCGCAGACCGCCTGCCAGCCCAGGAATAGCCCCACACAGGCCAAACACATCAGTAGTCCGGTCTTCTGCTTCGGCCGGCAGCAGAGCGACGCGAGCCAACCGAGCAGCAAGCCGGCAGCCAGCCCGGTTAAACTGCCGGTCGGCCCCGAATGCAAACCGGGCCACACGGCCGGAGCCAACGCGCCAACCGCCAACGCCGGCACGAACAGCCGAACCGGCGGCCGGTGACCGTCATACTCGATCAGCAACGCGACCAAAAGCGTGCAAAGAAGCGGCAAGTGAAACAGGTAGAGCGAGAAGCATTCTGCAACGTACAACACCAGGAACATCGCAGCGGTAATTGCCTCGACCGCCGGGTAGCGGATCGATATCTCCGCCCGGCAATCGCGACATCGCCCACGCAAAACGAGCCAGCTTAGCACCGGTACGTTGTCGAACCAGCGGATCGGTCCCTTACATGCCGGGCAGTGCGAACGCGGCCTCACAATGCTCACCCCCGCCGGCAGCCGATAGATCACCACGTTCAAAAAGCTGCCCACCGCCGCGCCGACGACAAACAGCCACGCACCGATCAGGCAGCCAAACGTTTCGGGCGATAACGAGGTAAGCGGCATGGGGCTATGTGCAGGTCGTTTAGCCGCCGGGCTTGCCCGGCGCGATGTTCCGTGACCAATTGTACCCTACCCCGTCGTCCAAAAGAGCTGCCAGACAATCCCTCGCTGTGCACGCTGTCTACGTCGTACCCACCCTGCTGAACCAGCGGAACGAGCCGCAGATCGAGGTTCTCATCCAGTTTGAACCTCACGGGTTCGCCACCTCCGTGGAAACGGGGATAACACGGTCCCGCGTCATCTCGGCGGCGAACGCCAGGGCGGCACGGATATCTTCCCGACACAATGACGGGTAGGCCGCAAGTAGCTCGTCCTCCGAGACCCCTTCAGACAGGTTGTCCACAATCAGAGAAACCCAAATCCGCGTGCCACGAATACAAGACTTTCCAAAGCAGACGTTCGGATCGACTGATATCCGCTCGAGCAATTGTTCGTGCTGCATGAGAAGAGCACCTCGCAGGTTGTCAAGGGTCCAACATCCGTCTATTATCGGCCCTTCGTGAAGGTTCGTCAAGCCCTTCGTGGCGGTGACTCTACAAAGCCTACGAAGCCGCAAGCGGCTAGAACTCCGCATTGCCGGGTGTGCGGGGGAAGGGGATTACGTCGCGGATGTTGGCCATGCCGGTGATGAATTGGACCGTCCGCTCCAGGCCCAGGCCAAAACCGCTGTGCGGCACCGTACCGTAGCGGCGCAGGTCGAGATACCACCAGTAGTCGTCTGGGTCGAGGTCCTGCTCGAGCATCCGCTCGCGGAGCACGTCAAGCCGATCTTCGCGCTGGCTGCCGCCGATGATCTCGCCTACCTTAGGCACCAGCACGTCCATTGCCCGAACCGTGCGCCCGTCGTCGTTCACGTACATGTAAAACGGCTTGATCGCCCGCGGGTAGTCGAACAGTATCACCGGGCACTTGAAGTGTCTTTCGGTCAGGTACCGCTCGTGTTCGGCCTGTAGGTCGGCGCCCCAATCGACGGGAAACTCGAACTTCTCGTCCGAGGCCCGGAATATCTCCACGGCCTCGGTATACGAGAGCCGGACGAACCGGCTGTCGATGATCCGCCGCAGTGTCTCGATCACTGTCTTGTCGATTCGCTGGTTGAAGAACTGCATGTCTTCGGGGCATTTTTCGAGCACGTCGCGGAAAATCCGCTTGAGGAACCGCTCGGCCAGGTCCATGTCGCCGTCCAGGTCGCAGAAGGCCATCTCCGGCTCGACCATCCAGAACTCGGCCAGGTGCCGGGCCGTGTTCGAGTTCTCCGCGCGGAACGTGGGGCCGAACGTGTAGGCCTTGCCCAGACTGCATGCAAAGATCTCCGCCTCAAGCTGCCCGCTGACGGTCAGGAACGTTGGCCGGTCGAAGAAGTCCCGGGCGAAGTCGACCTGCGGACCGCGCTTCGGCGGATTGGCCAAGTCGAGCGTGGTGACCCGAAACATCTGGCCTGCCCCTTCGCAATCGCTGGCCGTGATCACCGGCGTATGGATGTATAAAAAACCTTCTTCCTGGAAGAACTGGTGGATCGAATTGCATACGCAGTTGCGTACCCGGGCGACTGCCCCAAAAGTGTTGGTCCGCGGTCGCAGGTGGGCCAGGGTGCGGAGGAACTCGAACGAATGCCGCTTCTTTTGTAGCGGATACGTCTCCACATCGGCCGTGCCATGGACGGTGACGCGAGAGGCGTGCAGTTCGGTGGCCTGCCCCTTGCCGGGCGACTGTTTCAAGAGCCCGGCGACGGTAACGCTGCATCCGGCCGAAAGATGCTTGATTTGCGACTCATAGTTTTCGAGTTTTCCGTCGGCGACGACCTGGATATTTCCGAACGATGAGCCGTCGTTAAGCTCAAGGAAACTAAATCCGGCCTTGGAATCCCGCCGTGTGCGAACCCATCCCTGAAGGACAACTTCCCGGCCCACGTTTTCAGCGTGCCGCGCTTCAGCAACGGAGAGTTCTTCCAACATAGCCAATTTTCAATTTGCAATCCTCAATTTTCAATTTGCAATCCTTTTACAGCCAGCCAGCGTTCGGCATCCAGTGCGGCCATGCAGCCGGTTCCTGCGGCGGTCACTGCCTGGCGGTAGTAATCGTCGGCCACGTCGCCGGCCGCGAAAACACCCTCTACACTGGTGTACGTCCGCCCGGGGGTGGTCCACTTGACATATTTCTTCTCGCTCAGCTCGAGCTTGCCTTCCAGGAAGCGCGTGTTGGGCGTGTGGCCGATCGAGAGGAACACGCCGGAGGCTTCCAGCTCGAGGTCCCCCTGGCCAATGGTGCTGCTAAGCCGCACGCCCGTTACACCGTCGGTGTCGTTACCCAGGACTTCGGCCAGCGTGCGGTTCCATTGGATCTGGATTTTGGGATTGTCCATTGCCCGGCGGGCCATGATCTTCGACGCCCGCAATTGATCGCGGCGATGGACCATGTAGACCGTGCCGGCGAACTTGCTCAGGTATTCGGTCTCTTCGACGGCCGCGTCGCCTCCGCCGACCACGACCAGCGGGCGGTTGCGGAATCGCGGCAGGGCCCCGTCGCAGACGGCACACGCACTGACGCCACGGTTCTTGTATTTCTCTTCCGAGGGCAGGCCCAGGTAGTTCGCCCGGGCACCAGTGGCCACTATGACGGCCGGGGCCTGGTGGGCAGTGCCGTCGGAGGCCGTCAGTTTGAAGGGACGGTTATCGAAGTCCACCTCGACGATGTCGTCGGTGATCACGCGGGCGCCGAAGTTGATGGCCTGCTGGCGCATCAGTTCCATCAGTTCGGGCCCGCTGACGCCTTCTTTCAGGTGCGGCGCCATGTAGGCCCGCTTCTGCTTGTCGATGGCATCGTCGAGGTAGCCTTCCAGGTTGCCGGCGGGAAAGCCTGGGTAGTTTTCCACTTCGGTGCTTAGGGCCAGTTGTCCCAGTGGCAAGGTGCCGGCAAGCCGGTTCTCTTCGGTAACGGCCCCTTCGAACAGCAGCGGTTCGAGCGACGCCCGGGCGGCATAAATCGCTGCCGTCCAGCCGGCCGGCCCGCTGCCGATGATGATGAGTTTTTCGGGCATGGGTTGATTCCCCAGCGGTGGTCTTCATTCTAGTTCGTCGGCGATCCTGTCACGCAATACGTCTTTTACAAACTCCGGAAGCTTTTTTCGAGCGTGCTTCGAAAGTTTAATAAGTTCATCGTATTCGGGCACTTCATCACCGGTCCAAGTGGTGTCCAATCGCCGAATTAGCCGCAACGCAATGTGAGCGTAGTTTTCGGGACTGGCCCAGTAACATGTCTGACAAACATTGACGATGTTGTCTTTCTTCCAATTCTTCTGGCAGATCGACCTTTCGCTGCTTTTGTTTTTTCTTTGCCACAGGCGCAATCTCCTACCACAGCGAGAGTTGGCACTCAGCGGTGCGCCTATCGCGTTCAAGTGAGGCAATCAGAGCGGGTGAGAGATACAATGATTCGTATGTTACGTCGTTGCGGCCCAAAAGGGTCGCTTGCGTTGATCTGCCCGCACGAATCTCAAGATGGGTTAAACCCAGTGACCCCGGTAAGGGGTCGCCGTAGGTTTTGGTCCCGGTGCGGCCATCGTAGGAAACGACAAACATGATGTTCCGATCGTTTAGTCCTGCGAGTTCATCGCAAAACTCATCGTGGTCAACCTTGGGAAAATAGCGTTGATCGCGATTGCCGCAGACACCTTGGTACGGCGGATCCATGTACACCAAATCCTCATGAGTACATTGCGTCAAAACCTTCTTGTAATCCCAAGCAGTAAGCCGTGTTCGTTTACTCAGAAGAGCAGAGGCATGGAAAATACGCCTTCGCATTTCCGCCGGTCTTGCACCCTTCCGTCTGTTGTCCGGCGTGTTGTTGAACTTACCGTTCGTGTTGTAGCGTATGGCAGCTTTGACGCATCGTGCAAGCAAGTACAAGAAGTCAGCAGACTCATGGGTTTTATTGAATCGGTCACGTACTTTATCAAAATACTCCCGCTCTTTCCCAAGCTGATCGTTCCAAAGATGGGCGTACTTGTCCGCCAGGCTCTCCGGTCGGTGAAGGATCTCGCGCCAAAGGTCGATTAGTGGCGCGTGAGCGTCGTTGATCCAGAAGCGTTCGGCCTGGCGACGCGCGGCGACGCCAATGGAGATTGCCGCCGAGCCGGCAAACGGCTCAACCAAACGTGAAACGGCAATAGGGAAGTGTTGAATTATCGCTGGTGCAATTTGCCGCTTGCTGCCCTGATACGGAATTGGCTGCGGTACGTCGCGGGGACCATTCATCCGTGAGCCTCTTCGTTACGTGAATGCTCATACGAGCCGCTGTGTTTCATGCAACCTAAAGGGGACCTTGGGGGCAGACCGACGACAGTGGGCAGTAGTGGTATTTGCATCTTGCGAGGGCGGCCATCGCTACTGACTACTGTCGGCCTGACTCCAAGTTTTTCTCGATCTCTCTCTCGATATCTTCAATCGGAATCCGGTCCTGGCTGCACATCCTCTCGTCAAGGAACTGCTGGAACCGACGACTGCTGCGCAGAGCCTCGACCTCAGCGTCGAAATCGTCGGCCTCGCTCAGAATGAACTGATGCCCATTTGGTGCCAAGAGGAGCACGGGTTCCCTCTCCGCAAAACGGATTACATCTGACAGCACAGGTTGGTCCTTCACCAAGTCTATGCTTTTCACAGTTTCACCTCCTTTCCTCGAATATACAGCACATTATGCTCCTTATGCCCGACTGCAACTACCGACACAGTGCTGGTATCTTCGGACACATGGTAGAAGACACGATGTGATTCTACGATACGACTTGAAAGGATTTTCCAACCGGCTGAAACTCATCTGTCCGCTGGCGTTCAAGTTGGGTTACAATGTCTTCAAATCGCCTGATCGTCTCGGGTGTATACAATCTCTCTCCACAATGGAGGCACACACCAACCTTGACAGTGAGAAATGCGGTATTGATTCCTCCAGAGAGAACCTCTTTTACTTCCTTTTCAATAACCTGGCCGCCGCAGTGGGGACATTTTTCTACGTACTTCATCTCTTTCTCCTTTCTTTCCAATTGATCCATCGACTTAGATCGGGACGATACACCGTAATCAAAACAGCTATTTTGCTTCCGGAATCGTAAGCCCACACGCTGTAAACCGGATCACCCAGAGGTATTGTACCATATACTAAGCAACTTGGGTAGGGCGTATCGTCTGGATACTCTTCAATGATTTCACCTGTCTGGATGGAATGGAAAATGTCGTCCAAAACCAACGAATCATTCTCGGCTTCCTTTCTAGCGTGAAGCGTAATGTTGACTCGGGTTGCGTGAATCGCTTCGATAATCTCGTCAATCTTCAATTTATTGATCCACTAAGAACGTGTTTTAAATCTCCCTTTGGGAGAGGGGCAGAGGGTGAGGGCGGCATGGATCACACCGCAAATAGCGGGGGTTTCTTGCCGAATAACCCTCACCCTCACCCTCTCCCGGAGGGGGAGGGGACTCGCATCGGTAATTTCAAAACACGTTCTTAGTTCAAGTTTTGCACATATTTCAACCGTTTTCGAGGCGGTTGCTCGGCGTTTTTGTTGGTCGGTTCAGCGGGCTGG
>JAUWHT010000362.1 GCA_030605745.1 Pirellulales bacterium
TCAAGAAACCGTTCCATCCCATTCTCCCAAAAGCCGTCCACGCCCCTTTCTGCTCTCAAGCAGCGTAACAAATAAAATGACACTGACAACTGACCACTATCCACTATCCACTTTGGTTGCGGCCGAAGGCCGCGCCAAGTTAATCCGTGGTTCCTTTGTCGGTGGTCAGTAGTCGATGACCAGACACTGTCAGTACTGCCAATCTACGAACCTTGCGCAATCTGCCACGCCGACTCGGAAGGGATCAACTTCAGGCGGAGTTTCCTGGAAGCAGGGTGGAGACTCTCGCAGACGCTGGTGTGGGTCAAGAACACCCTGGTCATGGGCCGCAGCGATTACCACTGGCGACACGAGCCGATCCTCTACGGCTGGAAGCCCGGTGCGGCCCACAACTTCTACGGCGGTCGCCGGCAGTCCACGGTGATCGACGAGGTCTGTGGTTTGGCCATCGAAGAGGAGGAAGGCGGCGCGGTGATTACTTTCAGCCTCCAGGATCGGACTACTGTGGTCCGCGTTCCCGGCTACGAGGTCCTCCATGCCGGATCGGACACTTGTGAGGCGGTGTGGCGGTTCCCCAAGCCGGCACGAAGTGCGGAGCATCCAACCATCAAGCCGGTCGGGATCCCGGCCCGGGCCATTCGCAACTCCAGCGCCGAGGGCGACGTCGTGATCGACTTCTTCCTGGGCTCGGGCTCGACACTCAGCGCTTGTCAGCAGCTTGGGCGGCGATGTTTCGGGATGGAACTGGATTCACGCTACGTGGACGTGATCTGCCGGCGGTACTTGGTCCTGGCTGGCGAAAGCCCGGTCCGCCAATCGGACGGTGTGAAGTTCACCGATCTGGCCTCCGCATGAGCTAGCAGGACGATATTTCCTGCGAAATACCCGCCTGGACCCAAGAAGCGGGTCAATCCAGCAATTTGCCGGGTTTCATTCGCAGCGCCTTGGCAATCCGCCGGAGTATCGGCAAACCCGGCTCGTGTTTGCCGCGCTCCAAGTCGCTGATGTAGTCTTGCGAAGTATCGGCCTTTTGGGCTAACTGCGATTGATGCAAGCTGGCCGCCTCGCGGGCTGCTCGGATTCTTTCGCCAACATTCATTCTCGTTCCTCCGTGGGTGGCATATCAGGATAACACGCAGTTATCAGCGCGCGATTGTCGGTCGTGTTTTCAAGACCGGTTTCTGTCAGTCGGCGTCGCATCTCGGCCACGCTGAACCGCTTGCGGACCACCGTGCGACCCTGCCGCTCCTGGTCCGCCTGCACGGCGGCCAGCACGTCCATGTACGCGCGATAGTTCGCCGCCCGATCGCCGGTAAGTTTTTTCCAGGCGGCGAAATCTTCTTCGGGAAATTGCCAAATCGCTAACTCAAACATTGCTCACAACCGAAGTCTTGCCCAACGCCGCGCGGACTGCTCGCATGCTGTTCATGTCGAGCGATCGCGGCAGGTCGAGGCCGAGCCACTTCGCCAATTCGTGTGCGGCCAACTGGTGTCGCAGCCTTCGACCGCAAGTTAGATTGATCTGTCCCGCGGGTGTTGGTATTGATCCCCGACCGTTCCACGAATTGTAACCACCATGATCCGCGTCTCGAATTACAATGGTTCGACCGTCCAACGCGGTCACGTCGATGTAATAACTGCGCGTGTTGGCTTCTCGCCCCACAGCCTCGGCTCCGGCTGTTTCCAGCAGCAGCTTGAAAACGGATGGAAGTGTCGCGCGAATTTTGCCGGCCATCGTTTGGTTCCTTTCGGCTTGAGGTTGGTTTCGTTTCATCGTTTTTCCCCATGTCTACCTTGATTATATCGGAAATTTTCCATCCCGTCAATATGGAAAACCTCCGATTTCGCGGAATTCCGGATTTTCTCGGAATTCGCCCCCGCACTACTCGCCTAACTTACCCAGCTTTACGCGATTTGCGGTGGCGGCGAAAGTCGCTCGGAGGAAACCTCGTGGAACCCCCCAGACGATGTAGTGTTTTCAAGGTCATCCGGACCATCCGGAGAATCCGGGACCGGATGATCTAGGAATTAGGCCACCAGATCGTGTAGGGTCGCCGCTATGGCCTCCCTCGACGCATCCAGCTCCTTATAGGCCGCCTACGCTGACAACGCCTCCTACGCCGAGGACGGCTCAACGGACAAGGCCCGGGCATTCATCGTCGCCTGCCGGCTACTGCTGTTGAATCTGCCCAAACGGGCTACGCTCGGTGGCCGCGGCGGCGAAGAGATCGAGATGGAGCCGCGGCTGATCAAAGAGCAGATCGACGAAGCCCAAAAGTGGCTCGCCGTCCATTCCACCGCCACCGCCGCCGCCCGCGTGAAGTACGCCTCCTTCGAGAACTTCCGGGAGTAGTGGATAGTGGATAGTGGATAGTGGATAGTTTACTGACCACTGACCACTCTCCACTGACCACTCTCCACTCTCCACTATCCCCCCATGCCCCGCCGCCGCACCGACATCCCGACGCTGGCCGAGTCCTTCGAGGGCCTGCGGAGCGACTACGCGGCGGCCAAGAGCAGCCGGTTCCGGCGTCGCCGCACGGGTGTCTCGGCCGCCGGCAGCGGAGCGGATTTTCATTATCGTACTGAAGCTCAGTATCTCAGGATGATGGAGTACGCCCGCGACATGGATCGCAACGATGCGATCGTGGGCCAAGTCGTCGATCGAGCAGTAAGTAACACCGTCCAGGACGGCATCATCCTCGATACCCAGACTGGCGACGATGGGGCGGACAAGGAACTGACCGCCCGGTGGGACGATTGGGCGACCGACGCCGACCGGTGCGACCTGGCCGGCGAGCTGACGTTTTGGGAAATGGAGCAACTCGTGCTCCGCCAGGTGTTCGTCGACGGAGACCTCCTGGCGTTGCCCAACCGCAGCGGCGCGCTCGAATTGGTCGAGGCCCACCGGCTTCGGACCCCAAACAACACCAAGCGCAACGTCGTCCACGGTGTGCTGCTGGACCCGAACAGCCGCCGGCGCCTCCAATACTGGCTCACGAAGGAGAACGTGGATCCGAACCGGGCCATTAGTCGCGTCGCCGACATCAAGCAGTACGATGCACGCGATGAGAACGGCTACCGCCAGGTGTTTCATATCTACACCGGCAAGCGAATCAGCCAGACACGCGGCGTGACTGCCTTCGCCCCGATCTTCGACGCGGCCGGCATGTTTGAGGACATCAACTTCGCCACCATGGTGCAGAGGCAGATGGTCGCCTGCTTCGCGATTTTCCGCGAGCGCGACATAGGCGTCTCGTTTGCCGAGGACACGCAGCACGGCCAGCGGACCGCCGAAACGCTGGCCGATGGCTCGTCGCGCATGGTCGAAGGGATCGGTCCGGGCATGGAATTCGCCGGGCTGCCCGGCGAGAAACTCTCGATGCACAGCCCGCAAGTGCCGAACCCCGAATTCTTCCCGCACATGAAACTGATCTTGACGCTGATCGGGATCAATCTGGGCCTGCCGCTGGTGATGGTTTTGATGGACGCCAGCGAGACCAACTTCAGCGGCTGGCGCGGGGCAATCGAACAAGCCCGCATGGGCTTCAGAAACAATCAGCGGCGGCTGCGCAACCGCTTCCATCGGCCGGTTTACCTGTGGAAGGTCCGCCAGTGGCTGGCCGAGGATCCGGCCCTGCGCACCGCGGCCGCCAAATCGACAGTCAACGTCTTCAAACACCAATGGAACTCGCCCACCTGGCCGTACATCCAGCCGCTGCAAGACGCCTCGGCCGACCTGCTGCGGCTGCGAAATGGCCTGATCAGCGGCCGCCGCCGTGCGGCCGAACGGGGCATCGACTACGACGCGCTATCGACCGAAATCTGCGAGGACAACGCCAAAATGATCCGCAAGGCCCACGAAACGGCTGAGCAACTCAACAAGGACCTGCCCGGGCTCAGCGTCACCTGGCGCGAAGTCGCCAGCTTGCCGACACCCGACGGGGTGAAGATATCGCTCGCCGCCGACCCTGGCCGTCAAGATGACAAAGGAACCACGGATAAACCTGGCGCGGCCTTCGGCCGCAACCAAAGGGTTCAGGGTTCAGGATTTTGGTGTGAAATCGAATACGGTTGGTAGCGAAGTCCTGAACCCTGAACCCTAAAACCAGTACGAGCAAAAGTTTGCCAGGAAAACAAGCTTT
>JAUWHT010000250.1 GCA_030605745.1 Pirellulales bacterium
CCACGTCGACGCCATGGAGCAACTGACCTCCAAGCTGGCCAAATTCAGCTCGAACCAGGAGTTCATCGACCTTATCAGCGGCGCTAAGGTGGCCAATGGAGGGTAAGCGAATGGCTAGCGGCCTCACTGGAAATGAGGTGCCCCTTGACCGGGGTTGCGGGTTCGAGTCCCGTGCCCTCCGCTTGGTGTGTTCGCACTAGCTGGCAATGCCCCGTAAGACCGTGTATTTTGCGTGGTGTTCGTTTGTTGGTTCCGTTCCTTGCGGCCTATTTCGTGCGGGTACTGTGCCGGTTTCTGTGCCAGTTTTTCTCCCTGTCCGGGCAGGGGGCCGGTCGGCTCTTTGATCGCCCGCTTATAGTGCGTTCCGGTTGTCTGCCGGTAGTGTCTATCTGCAATTTGCTCGGTGTGTCCCAACCAAGCCGCCGCCACATGGGAAGGATACTGGTCGGCCAGTTCGGTCGCGCGGGTCGCCCGGAGGTTCTGCCATAACCGCGGCCACGGTTGCAGGCCGGCTCGAAGGATTGCACGTTCCAGCCACGTGCGCAGGTTCTTCTGGCTGGTGCGGATCGACGGGAATATCCACACCGCTCCCTCGGGCGCTGCCTCCCATGCTTCGCGGAGTGCCGGTGCAACCTCGGGGAAGATCGGGCATATCCGCTTGCCGCCGCCGCGGTGCCGTTTCGTCTTGGGCGACGTGATGATGATTCGCATGGTTTCCCAATCGACGTGCCCCCACTTCAACGGCACGATTTCCGACGGCACCCGAACACCGAAATACCGGGCCATGATGAGCAACAGCCGGAACTCCGGGCCGTGACATTGATCGAGCAGCGCGTTGATCGTTTCCCGTCCGACGAAGTGCTGCCGCTCGGGCACGGATACCACGGTCCCAACCAAGCCGGCAAATGGATTCTCGGGTAGCAGCTTCCGCTTGACCGCCACGGAGAAGAACATCCGGGCGAATTGGCTCCGCTTGCGGATCGTGTTCTCCGCCAGCTTTTCGCCAGTGCAAAGCCATGCCGCCCAAGCATCCGCGTCGGCCCCGGTAATGGCCCGCATGTCCCTATCTGCCCCGAAGTAGCCCACGAGGTTCCGTCGGGTATGCCCCCAAACCTCGATTGTCGAGTCCGTCACGTCGCCGCGCTGCCGGCGTTGGTCGATGTAACCATCGAGGAACGGCCCCAGCAACGTCGCTCCCGGCAGGTCGATCAGCCCGACCCGCGCCAGCCGACCGCGGAGCTTGTCGTCAATCGCCTTCAACCATCCCGCGGTCTGACCGTCGATTGCGGTGCCGAGCCTTCTGGCCTCAACCAGCTTTTCGACCATGTTCCGCGCCGTCACCGCGTTTTTCCGGGCGCCACGTCCGGTTCGGACCGTGTGCCGCTTCTTCGTCGTTGGGCAAACGAACAGAATCCGCCAGCCATGGCCGTCCTTTGAGAGACTTGCCATGCGTCACCTGCCTTTCTTACGTTTTGGTTTACGGGGCTTGCTGCCCATTGTGATGTTCAGTTCAAGACAATCGGCAATCAGGTCCAAGCCGTTCATCGACAAGCCCCCTTTGCCGTTCACGAATCGGGATAGGGTTGCTTCGTCGATGCCCGTCTCTTGTGAGATTGCGTAACGACTCTTGCCGCAGGTGTTGATTGCCTGCCGCAACTGGTCGCTCAGTTTGGTTCGTTTTCGTGTCATCGGTTGTATTCTATACTGTGCTTGATTCGCGGTCAACCCCTTTCGATAGTTTGCCACCGCTCGCCAGGTTTCGCCGTTCGCCCTTACCCAGTGCCCGGCGAGTACTTTGTATCGGCCACCCCAGCAACCGAACACCGGCCGAGATCTGGCCTGCCTGTTGGCCAATCGGACGCCTCTGGGGGGCTTGCCGAGGCCGGGGCCAAAGGGTTATGCTGCCAGGGTCCGATAGTTACTTCGTTTTAGAGGTTCTTGTCCAATGGCGAAGAAGAGAAAAGCGGCCCGGAAGGTCCAGGCCTACCTCCGCGACCGCCGCGATCAACCGTTTGTGGAACTGGGCGCCTTATCGAACTAACCAGGACTATCTACTCATGCCAGCGAACAATAACGAGCTAGAGAAACGCCTTTGGGACGCGGCGGATGAACTTCGGGCGAACTCGAAGCTGAAGTCGTCTGAATACTCCGTCCCGGTGCTGGGGCTGATCTTCCTGAAATTCGCCGACAACAAGTTCGCGGCCGTGCAGAAGGAGCTGGAAGCGAAAGAAGCGACCGGCCGGCGGCGGAAGGGTGTCTCGAAGACGGAGTACCTCGCCCGGTGCGTCTACCTGCCGGAAAGCGCCCGCTTCCAGACGTTGCTGGACCTGCCCGAGGGCGAGAACATCGGCAAGGCGATCATCGACGCCATGAAGGCGATCGAGGACGAGAATTCGGACCTGCGGGGCGTGCTGCCGAAGACGTACAACCGGCTGTCCAACGCCAACCTGTTCGAGTTGTTGCGGATCATGAACTCGATCCCGGCCGACATCGAGGGCGACGCCTTCGGGAAGATCTACGAATACTTCCTGGGCAAGTTCGCGATGAGCGAAGGCCAGAGGGGCGGCGAGTTCTTCACGCCCACGTCGATCGTCAAGCTGATTGTGGGAATCCTGGAGCCGTTTCACGGCAGAATCTACGATCCGGCGTCTGGTTCCGGCGGCATGTTCGTGCAATCGGCCCGCTTCGTCGAGGAACACCAGAAGAACCCCAACGCCGAGATTTCCGTTTACGGGCAGGAACGGGTTGCCGAAACGGTCCGCCTGGGGAAGATGAACCTGGCGGTCCACAACCTGGGCGGCGACATCCGCCAGGGCAACACGTACTACGAGGATTTGCACCGCGCCGTTGCGAAAAAGGGCCAGCCGGGGCGGTTCGACTTTGTGATGGCCAATCCGCCGTTCAACGTCGATCGGGTGGACAAGAGCAAGCTGACCGACGATCCCCGCTTCCCCTACGGCCTGCCGACTGCGGACAACGCGAACTACCTATGGATTCAGGTCTTCGCCAGCGCCCTGAACCAGCACGGCCGGGCGGGGTTCGTCATGGCCAACAGCGCGTCCGACGCCCGCGGCTCGGAACTGACGATCCGGCAGAAGTTGATCGAGGGGCGAATGGTGGACGTGATGGTGGCCATCGGCAGCAATTTCTTCTACACCGTCCCGCTGTCTTGCACGCTTTGGTTTCTGGACCGGGCGAAGGCCGCCGACACGGGGCACCCCAACCGCGACCACGTGCTGTTCCTCGACGCCCGGCACATCTACCGGCAGATCGACCGCGCCCACCGCGACTTCACGCCGCAGCAGATCGAGATGCTGGCTAACATCGTTCGGCTGTACCGCGGCAAGGAGCCGGAAAGCCGGCACGATTCGGCCCAGATGTTGGCCGAGCATTTCCCAGATGGGGTTTTCGCCGACGTTGCGGGGCTATGCAAGCGCGCCACGATCGATGAAATCCAAGAGCAGGGCTGGAGTCTGAATCCCGGTCGCTACGTCGGAGTGGCGGATCGGGAAGAGGACGACTTCGTTTTTGCCGCCCGGCTGGAAGAACTGAATGAAGAGTTGGAGGTATTGAATTCCGAGGCGGGCGAACTCGAAGAGCGGATTGCAGACAACGTTGCTAAGTTGTTGGAGGAGGCGTTGTGAACTGGACGGAAGTGACTTTCAACGAACTCTTTCTTGGACCTCAGAAGAACGGTCTTTACAAACCAAAAGAGTTCCACGGCTCAGGGACGAAGATTGTGAATATGGGCGAACTATTCGCCTACGACTTCATTGGGCCGCAGGACATGAAACGCCTTGAGGTTGATGGCACGGAATTGGAACGATTCGGCGTCCAGAACGGCGACCTTCTTTTTGCTCGGCGTAGCCTGATTGAGTCGGGAGCCGGAAAGTGCGTCATAGTCGATGGCTTAAACGAGCCAGCAGTGTTCGAGTCGTCTCTCATCAGAGTCCGGCTCGATCCAAGGCGATGCAATCCTCGCTTCTACATGTATTATTTCCGGGACGCACCGGGCAGAAGTGCAATCAAGGAGATTATTACTGGAGCAGCCCAAAAAGGAATTCGAGGCACAGAACTTGCAAAGATCAGCGTTCACAATCCGCCCCTCCCCGCTCAACGGAGGATCGCCTCGATCCTGTCGGCCTATGACGACCTGATTGAGAACAACCGGCGGCGGATCGAAATTCTCGAAGAGATGGCCCGGCTGATCTACCGGGAGTGGTTTGTCCACTTCCGCTTCCCCGGCCACGAAAACGTCAACCTCATCGACTCCCCCCTGGGCAAGATCCCCGAAGGGTGGAGAGTAGCAGAGTTAGGCCACTTACTATCGGCGTTGGAATCGGGCAAACGACCGAAGGGTGGTGCTGCTGATAGTGGGGTGCCAAGCGTCGGTGCCGAAAACATTATGGGTATCGGGCAGCACGAGTACACGAAAGAGAAGTACGTCAGCGAAGATTTCTTTGCATCGATGAAGAAGGGAAAGGTTGCGGACAAGGATGTGCTGCTCTACAAGGATGGGGCCTACATCGGCCGAAGCTCATACTTTCGAGACGGTTTTCCCCACACGAAGTGCTGTATCAACGAGCATGTTTTCATTTTGAGAAGCAATGACCGAATAACGCAGAATCTTCTGTATTCGTGGCTGAAGGAGCCTTCTACGGTTTCCCGTGTCCGAAGTACAAATGCGAACGCGGCTCAACCAGGCATCAATCAAAAAGGCGTAAAGGGTCTACCTTTTCTGCTTCCGCCTAGCGGCTTGATAGTAAGATTTGATGCACTTGTGGAAGCAATCATGGCGCTGATTGTCTCGCTGGCCAAACGCAACCGGGTCCTTCAAAATAGCCGCGACTTGCTTCTCCCTCGTCTGATTTCCGGCGAATTGGACGTTTCCGAGTTGCCTATCGAAACGGGGGCCGACGATGGCAACGGCCGTTGACAAATTGCTCTTGGATCACAGCGAGAATGCGCTGGTCGAGCAACCGTCGATCGAGCTGTTGGGCGAGCTTGCGTGGGAGACGGCCAACTGCTTCGGCGAGTTCGCTCACGGCAAGAGCCCACTGGGGCGCGGGTCGAAGGGCGAGGTGGTGCTGGTCGAGCGGCTGCGCAGGGCGTTGGAGAAGCTCAATCCGAAGTTGCCCGCCGAGGCCATCGGGCTGGCGATCGAGGAACTGACCCGCGAACGCGGCGCGATGAGCCTGGCTGCGGCCAACCGGGAGGTCTACCGGCTGCTGAAAGACGGCGTGAAGGTGACGTATCGCGGGGGGGAGGAAGGCGACGAAGAGGTCGTCGAGACCGTAGGGGTGATCGACTGGAAGACGCCGGCCAACAACGACTTCTTCTTGGCGTCGCAGTTTTGGGTGACCGGCGAGATGCACACCCGGCGGCCGGACTTGCTGGGGTTCGTCAACGGCCTGCCGCTGGTGTTTGTGGAACTGAAGGCCCCGGAACACTCGGCCAAGGACGCCTACGACGACAACCTGACCGACTACAAGGACACCATACCGCACCTGTTCTGGTACAACGCGCTGGTGATTCTCTCCAACGGCAAGGAGGCCAAAATCGGCAGTATCACCGCCGAGTGGGAACATTTCGGCGACTGGAAGAAGATCAACAGCGAAGGCGAGGAAGGCATCGTGTCGCTGGAGACCATGATCCGGGGCACCTGCGAGCCGGCGCGGCTGCTGGACATCGTCGAGAACTTCACGCTGTTCATGGAGGTCCGCGGCGGGCTGATAAAGCTGGTCGGCAAGAACCATCAGTACCTGGGCGTGAACAACGTCATGGACGCCGTGAAGCAGATCGAGCAGAACCAGGGCCGCCTGGGCGTCTTCTGGCACACGCAGGGGAGCGGAAAATCGGTCGCGATGATCTTCTTCTCGCAGAAGATTCTTCGGAAGCTGCCGGGACACTGGACGTTCGTCATCGTGACCGACCGCCAGGAACTGGACGAGCAGATCTACAAGAACTTCACCAGCACCGGCGTGGTGACTGAGGAAGAGGCCCAGGCCACCAGCGGCGAGAACCTCAAGCAACTGCTGCGGGAGGACCACCGCTACGTGTTTACGCTGATCCAGAAGTTCCGCACGGAAAAGTACGAGAAATACCCAAAACTGTCCGACCGCTCGGACATCATCGTGATTACCGACGAGGCCCACCGCAGCCAATACGACACGTTGGCCCGGAACATGCGCGACGCCCTACCCAACGCGGCGTTTATCGCGTTTACGGGCACGCCGCTGATGGTCGTCGGGGAGGAACGGACGAAGGAGGTTTTTGGCGACTATGTGAGCATCTACAGCTACCAGCAATCGGTCGAGGACGGGGCGACGGTTCGCTTGTATTACGAGAACCGGATTCCCGAGTTGCAGTTGACCAACGAGTGCTTCAAGGAGGAGATGGAACAAATCCTCGACGACGCGGTGGCCGAGATCGACGACGAGGCGACCCAGGAGGCATACGAGAAGAGGCTGGAGCGGGAATTCGCCCGCGAATACCACCTGATTACCCGCGAAGACCGGCTGGAAGCCGTCGCCGAGGACCTGGTCGATCACTTCTTGGGGCGCGGCTTTCGGGGCAAGGCGATGACGGTCTGCATCGACAAGGCCACCGCAGTGAAGATGTACGACAAGGTGCAAAAGTATTGGGGGCGTGCCCTTCGAGAGCGGAAAGACGAGTTGGCCGGCGCGTCCGGCGCGCTGGCGGCGCAACTGCGCGAAGAGATCGCGTTCATGGAAGGGACCGACATGGCCGTGGTGGTGTCGCAGGCGCAGAACGAGATCAAGGAGTTGGAAACAAAGGGGGTGGACATCCGGCCGCACCGCAAGCGGATAGTCGAGGAAGACCTGGAAACCAAGTTCAAGGACAGGGACGATCCGTTCCGGCTGGTGTTCGTCTGCGCCATGTGGATGACGGGTTTCGACGTGCCGAGTTGCTCGACGATCTACATGGACAAGCCAATGCGCAACCACACGCTGATGCAGACCATCGCCCGAGCGAACCGGGTTTTTCCGCAAAAGGAATGCGGTACGATCGTCGATTATGTGGGCGTGTTCAGAGACCTGAACAAGGCGCTGGCCATCTATGGCGACCCCACCGGCAAGCCGGGTGGCGGCGACGGCGGCCGGCCGGCCAACCCAAAGGCGGAACTGGTCGAGCGGCTGAAACACGCCATTGCCGAGACGGCGGACTTCTGCAAAGGGAAGGGCTTCGATGTAGCGAGAATCCCCGAAGCCCAGGGATTCGAGCGGGTGGCCCTACTGCAAGATGCGGTGGAGAAGGTCCTCGTCAACGATGAATCGAAGAAGCAGTATCGGGCATTGGCCAACGTGGTATCGCGGCTCTACAAGGCACTGTTGCCGGATGAAGCCGCCAACGAGTTTGCTCCGGTCTGCGTGGCGATTACCGCGATTGCCAGGGACGATGCGCTGAAACCGCCGGAAGTCGACATTTTAGGGGTCATCAAGGATGTGGAGGACCTGCTGGACCGATCCATTGCCGCCGAGGGCTATGTCATCGACATCGAGAAGGCGAAGCAACTGGTGGACCTGAGCGAGATCGACTTCGAGGCGCTGAAGAAGAAGTTCGCCAAGGGACGGAAGCGGACGGAAGCGGAGAAGCTCCGCGGCGCGGTTGCAAGCAAGCTCGAACGCATGGTCCGGTTGAACAAGACGCGCATCGACTATCTGGAAAAGTTTCAGCAGATGATCGACGACTACAACGCCGGCAGTGTGAACGTGGAAGAGTTCTTCCGCTGGCTGGTTGAATTCAGCCAGGCCTTGAACGATGAAGAGAAGCGCGGAGTTGCGGAAGGGCTCGCCGAGGAAGAGTTGGCTCTGTTCGATCTTCTTACCAAGCCCGACATGAAACTGACCAAGGGGGAGGAGAAGAAGGTCAAGAAGATCGCCCGCGGATTGCTGGAGAAACTCAAAGCCGGAAAATTCGTTCTCGATTGGAGAAAGCGGCAGCGAACCCGCGCAGGGGTCCGGCTGTGCATCGAACAACTCTTGGACGCGCTGCCTGATGCCTATTCCAACGACCTGTACGAGAAGAAATGTGAATCGGTCTACCAGCACGTATACGAGTCGTACTACGGAGCCGGTCAAAGCATCTATACCGCGGCGTAGGATAGACATGGTATTGATTGGCCGAACCGCCGACGAACTCGACGCGCTGCTGCCCTCGATCTTCGATAAGGCGGATACGTCGCAGGGTGAAGTCCCGGAGGTTCCCTACTACGAAGCAGACCGGGAGCCTGGCTCGACTGAGGAAGTGGATTTCTGGACCAGCCGGGATGTCCGGGAGATCGTTCATAGCCACCTGAACTATGTGGTTGCCGACACGAAACGGTGGGAACAGGCGGCCGCGTATTACATCGACAAGCACCCGGCAACAGCGGCCTTCGCCAAGAACGCGGGACTAGGCTTTGCGATCCCGTACCTTCACAACGGCCAGATGCACGACTACATCCCCGACTTCATCATTCGGCTCAAGACCGAAGATGAGGAAAGGCAAGAGTACATGATTCTCGAAACCAAGGGATATGACCCGCTAGAGGAGGTAAAACGGGAGGCGGCGATTCGGTGGGTGAACGCCGTCAACGCCGACGGTATGTACGGGCATTGGCAATACGCCGTTGCAAGGAAACCGGAAGAAGTCAACAAACGACTCGACGCAGCTTTCAACAGGGTTCCTGCACGGTCCGGCAATCCGTGAGGCTGGTGCCTTGCCTGGTTTCTGGTTGTCGGCCGGCAGCAATACGCACTTAGATGGGGCAAAACCGCAAAGTTAGAGGTCGGAAGGACCAAAACATCGACCCGGCGGTCGTCGCCTCGCGCGCCCGCGCCTGTGGGCACCGAATCCGAGCGGCCGAGGGATGTTGTGAGACAGCTATTCCCCCCAACTTACCTACCCGAACCGCTCGGGGTTCGCCAGGGTAGCCTTACTGAAAAAATAAGTACCACGCGGTAAATTGCCTATCTTAACGCTGTTTCTTCGGCGAGTGGGATGGTGGACCATCTCTTACTACGGTGGCGTGGGCGGGGGGTCTGGATCAGTTCTGTGGAACTGCATGGGGCCCCTCGATTGACTGGTACGACAACCACCCAAACCTGCCAGAATTGCCGTAAGAATGGGTCTTTTGTTAGCAAAAGACCCATTTATTGCCTCTCGCACCCCCCATAACCTGGGCGTCCTGCGGGCCGGTGAAGCCTCGGCCACACGCCCCCCGCCCTACTCGCGCGTACTCACACCTCCAGTGAGGTCGAGAGCCAGCCCGCCCGAGCAACGCATAGTTGACCTTTCCCCCTTTCTAGGGGAGGTCGGCCTGCCGGGCAACCCCCACCACCGTGCGTCGAGCGGCAGGCACTACGCATTGAGGCCACCGTCCGGCCGGATCGCCGCCAGGATGTCAGCCCGCACCGTCTCGGGCAACGTCGGCCAGGCGTCGATCACCCGCTGAAGATCAGCGTCAATCGGGCCTGAATCGGCATCAGGTGTGCCGGAAAATGTGCCAGCCCCGGCTGCCACTTTCCGTAACTCGTTGCCGTCAAAGGGACTTACGCAATCCGTTCGAGTCCCGTGCCCTCCGCTTTGACTTATCCCGCCGTCGCAAGTGCTTTGTTTCAAGTCACTTGCGGCGGCGTTTCTGATTGACACAGTTAACTGGGTCAAAACTGGGTCAATCGCAGCGGCCTAACCATTCTCACTCATCTCAGAACGTGATGGCTCGACATCCTCCTCATCATGGAAATGATAGTAGTGCCGGATCATTTCGCTATCGGCATGCCCGAGCCAATCCATCAGCATCCGCTCGGGCACCCCGTTGTTTGCACAGGTCGAACAAAAGTAGTGGCGAAAGGAATGTAGTGCCATGTCATGCTTAAAGATTCGGATGGATGTTTCCGATAATTCTCCATGGCCTTAATTATTATGGAGGATTACTCATGGTCAAAAAGTACATTGTTCGGCTTTCGGAGGAAGAACGGAGTCTGCTGGGGGAAAGGCTGCACAAGGAGTATGATGATACCTATGGTGATGAGTGAATGGCCACACTCCTCGTCAGCATCGGGCTACGGGCAACTCCGCTACCGGGCAGTAAACTCCTTGCTTTCCACAACGTCACCAAGCACGAGTTCCCATATCGCTCCTTGAATCGACCTGTCCCTAATTCGGGTCTGTGTCGGTCGCTCCACCATTGCCGCCATACCCAGATCGGCATCGACTCCTCGGACGGCCTGGACGTTCTCAAGCGACGTTCCATTTGCCCTGCCATCCAGATGTAGGCAGCCATGTAGTGTTCATCGGCGTGGCAGGATTTAGCTTGCAGTCGGCCTGTGGCTCTTCAAGTCGTTTTCGTTCCTGGTCCTCCAGGAAGGCGATTTTCTTTTCCTGCTCCCGCCCTTGACGAACTGGCTTTTCTCTTCAGGATCAGCTTTGTTGAAGTGTTCTCGCCGCCCTTGTCGTCATGTGATTACTCGGTCTGGGATCTTCCCATCTGCGAAGTGCTTGTCCAGCCAGCCAGAGATAACACTCTCTCGGCTATCGAAGTATTTCACATAAGGCTTGATGTCTAGAAGAGGCGTGCCATCCAAAACATCCACCTGCGTGAAGCACATGCGGTTGGCTTCTATGCTCTTGATCTTTACAATAGAAAGCCCGATGTGATTTGGCCGGTGCGGACTCCGTATGGCGAAGATCCCGTGTCTGTCTTGTTCGAGAAACGGTCGTCCTTCGATCTCCTCTCTCTGCGACTTATGGAAGTAGTAAATGAGCATGGCATGGCTGAAGCCATCCAGATCTTTCAGTCCAGCGGCGTATTCGTCTTTCAATTCAATCCATGCTTCAACCTTGTCGTCAAGAGTGCCCTGGATAGGGATGCCCTTGATTTCTTCATACGGTGAGTGAATTACACCGATTGGCTGCATCGTTATCTGATTCATAGTGTCCCGTTTCCTACTGCACAAACTCGACTGAGCCGACTGCCAGGATGCTTTCCAATCAGCCCGTGTCCCCGACCAGCTTGAAACATTTCTCCTCCCCAATGCCCTTGCATGTCTTCGATGAATTGGTCGGCATACCAGTCCACGTATTTGTCGAACTCCTTTTTGGCCTTCCCCAGGGATCGTGGACACCCGGAAAGGGATCAGGCGGCCTACCCGCTTTCTTCTATCCGTATAGTCCCCCACTTCTTGGCAACCGGCTTTCGATGCCAACGTAGGATCCCGGCCAGAATCATGAACAAGAGTTGCCACGGTTGGAGAATGAAGTTCATGGTTGGTCCAATAGTGAAGTGGAAAACCTTCACTATGTTGCCCGAAACGCCAACAGTCAAGAGCAGCATCGGCCAAAAAGCGGATTTCAGCAATGTCACAAATGTTCACTTCAAAAGTCGCTGGACCAGCACACCGAACCGTGCTGGACTATGGCCAATAGGCCATGAGGACATCGTCCACCGCCTGCTCGACGAGTTCGTCGGAGGAATCGTCACACCCGTAAAGCTGCTCGAAGTCGTACAACCAGGCAACCTTGGCAAGCTCGGCGCCTATGCCGGAGGTGAGGGCGATGTTCGATCCGGTTTCCAACACGGCGTCGTGCAGGATCGCTTTGTCGGTTCCAGCGTCTGCGTAGGCGTTGGCCCTTTCGAAGTACTTGGCCCGGTTATAGAACCCGTCGCCGTAAAGCGCGGCTTGGATCGAATCGCCGAAGAAGGTGTCGTCACCATCGGAGCCGTGCAGCTTGGCCATGTCGATCCCACCAGCAGTGGCGTAGGCGTGGACGCCCTCGAAGAACTTGGCGCGATTGTAGAATCCGTTTCCGAACAGGGCGCCCTGAATCGGGTCAGCGGAGAAGGTATCATCGCCGGCCGAATCGTACAGCTTGGCCACGTCGATCCCACCGGCGGTCGCGTAGGCGTGCACCGCGTCGAATGACTTGACCCGGTTGTAGAAGTTGTCACCGAACAACGCGCCCTCGGTCGGGCCTGCGGAGAAGGTATCGTTTCCGGCCGAATCGTACAATTTCGCCACGTCGTTGCCCCCGAGGCCCTCCGCGGCAATCGTTTCGACGCCTGTGACGGTTGCCGTGTACCCGTCGCCGTGTAACACTCCGCGTCCGGGCCACAGCTCCAGCGTCTCGTTGCCGTTGGTCCCGGTAAGAAGCACACTGTCGTGACCGCCAAGGCCGTCGAACTCGACCGCGATTATCTGGGGGCCGACGTCATACGGGACACCGTTAACCATCACGGTCCAGGAAGCGGGCGTCGGGCCGGCGACGAACTCGAAGACATCGTCGCCGGAGGTGCCCATTAAGGTAACGCTTGTAGGTGCCGGGTCGTCACCCGACCCGCCGCCGGCCCCCGGCGGATCGAAGTTGCCCACCACCGGCAGTGCAAATTCGTCGCCGAATTGGGCAAAGATATCGGAACCGAACGGTTCGGGCGTAAAGGGATGGTTCAGCGTATTGACCGAGCCGTCCTCCCGCTGCGTTCCCTCGGGGTCGTTGGAGATCAGGAAGTACCACTCGCCGCCCTCTTCCGGCGTGGCCCCGCTGCGGTCCGGCACCCACAGGCCGATGTCGTCGATACCGTCCATGTCCATGTCCGCCGCTACCGGCCGCTCGCGAACCCCGATGAATCCATAGTTGATGTTCCCGTTCTGCCCGCCGAACCCGTCGAAGGCCAGGTCGAAGTAGAACGTATCGTCCGTCCAAGTCGCCAGATCGTCCTGCCCGTCGCCGTCGAAATCACCCACGATCGGGTAGCCGGTTATCACGCTGGCCACCGGGGTATCGACGTTGAAGTCGTGGTCGGTGTCCAGCCACCAGGTCGTGCCGGTGAACAGCCCCACCTCGTCGCCGTTATTGGCAACCCCGTCGAAGTTCCCCGCCACCGGCAATCCGTTGATAGCCTTTAGATCGATGACACTAACGCCTGGGATTCCCGGATTCTGCACCCCCACGTCCTGCACTCCGTTGTTGGTCGTATCAATCAGCCAGCGGAACACGCCGTCCACCCGGCCGTAAGCAGCCAGCTTGTCGAAACCGTCAGCGGCGCCGTTGCTGCTGAAGTTGCCCGCAAAAATGTCGTCGCTGGTGAACCCGAGGCTGTAGGTAATGTCGCGATTGGTGAAGTCAGGGTTCTGCGGATCGAAGATGAAGTTGCCGTTGGTATCCACGTACACGCTGCCGGCGGCCCAGGTACCGATCTCCGGCCGGCTGTCGACGGTGAATCGGGCCACGAAATCCTCGCCCGGTTCCCCGTCGCCGCTGGGGAACTGCGGGATCTCCTGCGGCTCGGCCGTGTTGCTCTCGCCGTCCAGCGCATTGGCCGCATCGTCCATGATGCGGTCGGAGACGGTCAGGGTGAACCGATCATCGGGCAGCGGCTCGAAGAAGTTCAGCCGGATCGTGGTCCGACCCACCTCGCCGGCAACCGTGTGGTCGATGAACTCGATCGACTCGATCGGAATGATGCCGTTGGCATCGCCGGCCAGGACGTAGTTGCCCGGCGTGGTGGCCAGGATCTCGTTGACGGCCGGATAAACGAAGCTCGCGCCGGCGCCGCCTCCGCCGCCCGCTCCGCCAAACGCGTCCAGCAATTCGTCCGTGGTGGTGAACTGGACCGCTGACGGATCAATGATTTGCAGATCCACTAGCGACGAACCCGTGCCGACGCCGAAGGCCCGCAGGTTGTGGCCCATCGCACGGATGGCGTCGGCCTCGTCGGCAAACCCTCCCCCACCATACCCGTCGGAGAGGAAGATCACGTTCCCGTTCCCCGGTGCGGTCCCCACCGCGTTGATGGTGTCGATCGCAGCTTGTAGGGCCACCTCGAAATCCGTCCCACCGCCGCTGGTAAGCGAACGCAGGACATCCTCGACGTCGAGCGTGCCATTGCCGTCGGTGTCAGCATTCGGGGTGGTGGAAAGTTGCACGCTTGCCGCCATCGGGTCCATGTCCAACTGGTTGGCGCCGCTGGAGAACGCGACGACCGACACGTTGGAGATGTCGCCCAGGCCGCGATCAATCAGCTCTTGGTTCAGAGCAATGAAGCCCGCGATCTCAGCATCCAGGATGGTATCGGCCGAGCCGTCGCCGTTGAGGTCCCCGACCGGCGTTCCGGCAAACGCGCCGAAGGTGCTGCCGGAGACGTCGATCACGAACACGGCGTCGTTGCCGACAATGACTCCGCCGCCCACGCGCACCGGCCGGTCGATCAACTCGATGTCCAAGCCGAACGCCAGCGGGGTCGGGCCGTCGGTCGACGGCTTGGGATCGAACAGGTCGTAGTCCGCATGGTCGGTGATCGAGACGTTGTCCACCTGCGGGCCCCGCGTGTCGATGAAGATGTTCAACACTTCGGCATCCTCGGGAGCGGTCACGTTGCCTGCCACATCCTCGGCGGTGGCGAAGATCGTTCGCAAACCGTCGATCTCGGTGAAGTAGGCCGGATCATTCATGTCGATATTGGTGGTCAAGATCCACTGGCCGCGCGGGAACTGGTTTGTGCCGTCTTCGGGAATGGCCACCGTTTCACTCAGGAACAGGTCGATATCCGGATCGAGCACGCCGTCGTCGTTCAGATCCGCGTAGAGGCGGACGATGGCGTTCGCTTCGGCGATGCCCCAGAACGTCGGCGTGGTATCGCTGGTGATCCGATCCACAAACGTGTCCGGCTGGTCTTCGATGCCGGTATCGCTATCGGGGTGCAGTCCGTCCCCGTCAACGGCCGGTTCCCCGAAGGCCACCGGCGGGTCGACCGTATCAACCACGATCTCCAGCGACTGGCTGCGCTGGCCGAAGCCGAACTGCCGCGGCATGGCCGGGTCGACCATCTCGACCCGGGCCGAGATGAAGTGACTCCCGTCGGTCAGCTCGAAGCCCGCATCGATCGAATCGGTGTCGAAATCGAAGACGTAGACGCCCTCGGCGTGCTGCCGTGCGTAGCCGATGAGCACTTGAGGAAGTATACCCGGCTGCTGCGGATCGCCCTCGTCGAAGATGGCGATGCGATAACTCGGCGGTAGGGTAGGGCTGCCTGCGTCGAACGGGATCGGAATGACCTCGTCCGGTGGGGCATCGTCGGCCGGGTTGCCCGGCAGATCGTGCAGGAAGATTCCGTCGTCGAGCCGGAGGTAGATTACCGGCGTGCTGTCGTAAGTCACATTGTCGAATTGCGAGCGGCCGGTGTCGCTGTTGGCGCTGCCGCCCGGCGGGTTCGGCGTGCCGTCGGGTGGGAAGTCCAGCAGTTCCAGGTCATACGGCACCGGCGGCGGCGCGTTGATGATGCTCATGTCGTAGCCGTTGACGACCAGGTTGTCCGCGCCAGAGACGTGCAGATAATACGTCTGCCCGGCGACGACCGGGATGCGAACCCGAGCGTCGGGGGTGGCGTCCGGGAGACCGAAGTTGGTCACAACTGTTCCGGCTATCACGGTCCCGTCGACGTCGAGCACCTCGATGTTGATGTTGCCGCCGGCCGGCAGAAGCCCCGCGTCGAACATGCGGAAGTAGACCTGGAAGTCCAACGTGCCCGTCTTCTCCGCCACCACTCGGAAGTAATCCTGATCTTCCGGCACAAAGCGGTGCTCTTCGGCGTTGGGGAAGATGGCCAGGTTTTCGACGTTAATCACCTGGCCCGAGCCGAGGTAGGCCGCCGTGGCGCGGTACTCGTTCTGTTCGTACATATCCGGTCCCAGGATCAGCAGGTTCGGATCGCCCGTGTTCGGATCGACCGGATCGACCACTGGCGAGACGATCTCGACGTCCGTGTAAGAGATGTCGGGCATGGCGACCGCGCCGCGGAAGACGCGCACGGTGCCTTCGTCTGGCCGGCGGCTGTGGTTGACGACTACGAAGTCAGTGGCCGGAAGCGGCCCGCCGGTCACGTCGCCGCCAATTACCAATGCGTCGCTGGCGCCGGGAGGACCTCCATCCACGTTGATCAGCAGGTTGTACGGCAGAAAGCCGGGTGCCGGCGCCACGGCGGCCGGCGCGGGGATCACCAAGACCGTATCGTTCCCAAGACCCGTTTGGCCGGTAACCACTTCCATGTCCTCGGCCAGGGTGACCGTCTTGAGAATCGTGCCGGCAGGGTTCTCCACGTCGACGGTGCGGGCAGGTGAATTGATGAACATCACGTCGTGGCTGCTGGAACCGTTGACGATCAGATGGTCGCCCAACTCCGTGTTCGCCCCCGGCCCGCCGTCGACGGTAAACGTCCCGTCCAGGGAGCAGAACGTGTAGACGATGTTGGAGTTATCGAACCGGAACGTGCCCGCCTCCGCAGCTTCTTGGGGGATCGTTCCCGCCAACGGGCTATACGTCAGCACGTCGTCTTCGACCGGCGCTCCGATAACCAGCATCGTGTCGCTCCCGGGACTCAAGGCGTTCAGATCGACCTGTTCGACTCCCGACAGCGAGAACGTGGTGCCCAGCGCGGTGATCGTCGGCAGCAACGTCGGCGCCTCTGCCGGACTCCGGTGTTGCACCACGTAGTTGGTTTGTACGTAGTTCTCCAACTTCAACAAGTCGTTGGCATCAGGTTCGCCGCCGTCCACGTTCACGTTAAGGTAGGGAACTTGGACGTCGATAGTGATCGAGTCATCACCGGCCAGCGTGTTCAGCCGCAGATCCTCCACGTCGGTGGTCACCACGGGCACGAACAACTCGTGCGCCACCTCGGTCGAGCCGAATGGGAAGGGGGACACCCTGATCGCGTCGTCCACTTCCGTGCCGATGTAGAACAACTCATCGTCGTCTCCACCAGTATCCTCGATGATGACAGTCGCCAGCGCGTCGAGATTTTCAAAGCGCATCGGCAACATGCTGACGCCGGTTGCGCCTTCGATCACTTGAACCGACCCGCTATCTGGCGCCCCGGGCTTGGGTTCGTAAACAACGGTATCAGAATCACCGGCCGGCGTTACGACCGTCAGCGTGTCGCCGGTAGGTCCACTGCCGCGACCGTCGATCACAACCAACTCGGCGGTAGTCACCGTTACCGTCACAGGCTGGGCCCCGGTAATCGTCGCACTGTCCGATGTGGCTGTCGTCGGCGTATACCGGATCGTGTCATCACCGGTCGTGCCGTTGACGATGACCGTATCACTGGCCGTCGGGTCGCCGCCGTGGACCGTGATGCCGGTCAGGCCGGTCGGCGTGGCCGGGTTGTTCAGGTTGATCACGTCGTCGCCTGCCAGGCCGTCGATGGTCAGCGTGGTCTTGAAGGCGAAATCGAGCCGCTCGAAGTTGTCGACCGTAACACAGCCCCAACCGGGCACGAGGCCCTGCTCGTAGTTGATCGCGTTGTCGGCCGGTGTACCCAGGACCAGCAGCGGCCCCGGCACGAGGTCGACGATCGGCTCGAGGTTGACAAAATCGATGGTCATCGTGGTATTGCCATCGGTGTGCGTGACCCGTCCTTGGCCTTCAGCGGGACCGGGGGTGTACGTCGACTCGGCACTGCCCGCCGCCGGCGTACCCGAGATGGTCAGCAGGTCGGAACCTTCGCCGCCGTCGTACGTGATCGGAACGCCGATGAGGTCGGAACCGCCCGCGGCATCCACGTCCACCAGCAACTCGTCGTCGCCGCTTTGTGCCAGGAAATCCAACTGTGTCATGCCGCTGAAGGTCACGGTGGTCAGCGAGAGGGTGGCCGTAGTGGGGGTCAGCCTGGCCACGTCGTCCCCGCCGGTGCCGATGATCTGCAGCACGTCTTCGCCGGTGCCGGTCACCGTCAAGTTGCCGATGTACGCCGGATGTACACGGAACACGTCCGCGCCGCCAATGGGGATCACCGCGTTGCACAACTCGACCTCATAAAACTGGCCGAACTCGATCAATTCACGATCGTCGATCTGCACCCGCGTGCCGTACAACAGCGAGCCGCGTTCCACTTCCCAGCGGTTCTCGGCCAGCGTGCCGTTGATGGTCAGCTTGTCGCCGCCCAACAGGTGCAAGTCTTCCACCCCGGAGTAGGCGACGGAAGTACCGTTGAGCAGCACGGTGCCCTCGCCGTCCGGCCCGTTGGGACTGACGGTAATGTTGGCCCCGGGCTCGCCGAGAATGCTGACCAGGTCGCTGTTGCCGGGGCCGCCACCTTGCAAGAAAATCCAATCGTACGGCTGTGGCCCCTCGACCTGGAACGAGTCGTCGCCGTCCAGCCCGTCCAGCACCAGCCTCTCCACCGCTTGCTGCATCACGTCCACATGGTCGCTGACGCCCGCCAGCGGGTTGGTCTGCAAGTCGATCGTACCGGTATTGCCCGCCACGTCGAACTGATCGTCGAACTGCGTGCCGACGTACTCCAGCGTGTCAGTACCGCCGGCGCCGCCGTCAATCGTGACGGTTCCGGCAGCTCCCAGACCGACATACTCCAGCGGCAGCATCGTATTGACCTGCACGCCGCCGGCATCGATCTCCGCCCCCGCCGCGTGAACGATCGTATCGTCCCCGCCGGTGGCGACCACCGTCAAGGCGTCGTCGCCGCCGAGCCCGTTGATCACCAGCGACTCGATCGTCTCTACGCTCACCAGCCCAGCCGTGTTGACCTGGATTGTCCCGGACCAGGGCGTCAAGGGAGTGTACGTAATCGTGTCGATGCCGGTAGTGCCGTTGATCACGGCGTGGTCGGAAGCCGTCGGGTCGCCGCCTTCGGCCGCAATTGTGACCCCACCCAGCGGCGTGATCGAGAACGTATCGTCGCCGGAGCGGCCATCCAACGCCAGGCTGGTGAAATTGGCTGCCGGCAACTCGAACGAGATTACCGTTCCATCGTTGACTGATACAAACGCCACCGAGCGGCCCTCCTCCACAGCGATCGTGTCGCCGTCGTCGGTGGCCCGCACGGTCAGGCCGCTGCCGGGCGTGTTGGAGGCGATGTTGAGCCCCTCCAGGCCCGTATAATCGATGTCACCCACAGTTGCCCCACCAAATACGGTGCCAGACGTCGAGTTGGCGCCCTGTGTGATGGTGGCGCCCCACGGCATGACCAGACTGAGCGCGTCGGAGGCCGCCGGCCCGCCGGCGTTGACCACGGTATTGATTCCCGGCAGCGGAACGGCGTTGATCGTGTCGTCGCCGTCGCCGGCTTCGAGCAGCACCCGCTCGACGGCCGGCAAATCGCCGCCGGTCTCGGTGTAGGTCGTCAGATTGCCGTTGACATCCACCTGCAGTTCGCCGCCCACCACGCTGACCGTGATCGTGTCGTCGGCCGGCGTGCCTTCGACAAGGATCGTGTCACCGCCGTCGCCGCTAACGATGGTATCGGTGCCGCCGTTGCCGATGAACACGTCGTCGCCGTCGCCGCCGGTGAGCGTGCTATCACCGCTGTTGCCAACCAGGGTGTCGTCACCAGTGTTGCCGTTGAAGACCAAGTAGGGGCCGAAGATCACAATCGCTTCTTCAGCCCGAATCACGTCGTCGCCGCCGAGTCCGTTAATCACCAGGGTGTCCCCAACCCCAGGACCCTGAATGTCGAGCAGGTTGATCACCGGCCCCAGGCCGAGAACCTGTTCTTCGTCGACGGTTCCCGGGATGAGGCCAACCGTGATCGTATCCGCTGCGTCAGTAGCGTTCAGGGTGACTAGATTGTTGGGGTCTGAAGCTTGGCCGTCCAGATTGATCACTTCGATCTCCGTCCCCAGCAGCGAATTGAAAGTGAACCGGTCGCCGACGGGCCCGCCCAAGGAGGCGTTGGTAATGATATCCAACTGTTCGATGTCGTTCAGCACGTCCGTCTCCGACGTGGCGGCGTTGCCGACAGTGACCGAAGCGCCGCTGGCCGAAACCGTGATGTTATCGTTGACCGTGGCGCCTTGACCCTGGAAGACGTAAACGTCCGGGTCATCGCCGCCGTCGATGGTGTCGGAGCCGGCTCCGCCGTCGAGCACATCCGGGCTGCTGCCGCCCAACAGCGTGTCGTTGCCGCCGTTGCCGAAGAGGCTGTCCAGCCCGTCGCCCCCTTCCAGCCGGTCGGCACCGCCGCCGCCTATGAGCGTGTCGTCGCCGGCGCCGCCGATGAGTGTGACGCTCTGAGAAATGACCGTGGAAGCGTTGACGGTGTCGTTGCCGGCGCCGGTTTCCACGGTGAAGCTCAGAAGGCCTGAGGCCACCAGGTCCGAGCCAAAAGAGACGGTATCGTTGGGAGTGCCGAGCGGGGCATCATTGGCCGCCGTATCGATCTTGAAATGGTCGACATCGAAGAAGGTCAAGGATTCGAACGCCACGCCGCCGCTGCTGCCAGAGATGCGATTCCGGCCCGCTGCGGGACTATCGATCATGAGCGAGTCATTGCTGTTGGGCGTGATGAACGTGAACTCCGTCATGCCGCTTACCATCACCGGTTCCAGCCCGGTGAAGGTGATGGCCGAGCCATCGACATTAACCACGCCCTCGCCGGCGGTGGTGGCGGGCAGGTACGAGCCGATGCTGCCCCCGTTGCCGACCACGGTCAAGGCATCATCCGCCCCAGTGCCGCCGTCGTACATCAGGCCGCCTGCGGGCACCGGATCGCCATTGCTGAAGTCGACCGTAAGAGTGTCGTTGCCGCCCCACCCGTAGACATTGAGTTGGTCGACCGTTGAGAAGGGCTCGTAGTACTCGACAGTGCCGTTGATCTGCACCTCGAGGTACACGCCGGTGGAATCCAGCTTCACGTTGATATCGTCGTGCTGGTTGACCGAATCCTGGTCGCCGTTGAGGGTCACGACTCCGTTGCTGTACCGTTCCATGGCGAAAGCGACCCCAATATACCAGTTGCTAATATAATCCCCAACATCCCAATGACTATTGGTGCCGTCCCATGTAACAGCGTAGTAATGGAGGTGGTTCGGTGCGGTGTAGCCGTTCCCAATGTCCTTGTCATCGTCGGAGTCTGTAATCCAGATCCCCAGGTAATAGTCCGTACTGCCCGGTGTCTCCATAGGGTCATAGTTGAAACCCCAGCAGGTCACTGCGTGCCCACCGGGCGGAGTTTCGGGGTAGACGCCCAGGCCTATCCCGTACCCGGCGTTGGTGTATGTGTCAATGGCCGTCATGATGTTCGCGTCATTTCCTTCCGTATGGAAGTAGGTGCCTAAGTTGAAGTCCGGATAGAACGCGCCGCCGGCCACGTCCACCTGCGACCAGCCCGGAGATACGGGGGAGTTATCGGTCCCATTGAACCACCACTCTATGGCGTAGTTCTGAAGGCAGCCATCGTCGGTCCAGTGGGCTTCGTAGTAATCCAACATCTGGTCGGCGTTGACCATGCCACCCGCGAAGCCCCAGCCGCTCCACTCGAGCATGTTCGACGAGCTGGCCGCCCAGCACAGGAGATCGTCGTCGCAGCCTGGCTGTCCGGTTGGCCACAGTGGTCCGTCGCTCCCTGGCATTTTCTCCGCATCGCACCAGGTGCCGTCAAAGTTGTCGAAGACGCGAACCCGTGTGCCTGCTTCCGCTGAGTCCGCCAAGGGCGGCAGCACGCCGTCAAACCTGGCGGGCTCAAACTCGCTATTGGTGGAACAAAGCGGAGGCACCGCTGACAGGAGCGTGCGTTGTTCGAGCGGTTCCAGCCGGAGTGACCGGAGTCCGCTACGGTGAATGGGATGTCTGGTCATGCTGCGGTTTGAGAAACGTCGGGCCTTGTTTCGATTGCCGAAGCCAAACAATTTCTGCCGTGCCATGGTTCAGTCTCCTGGTAAAGCTGGTGAAGCAGGTTTCGACTTACGCATTCACGCGTGACTTTGCGGGAGCGCGAGGAAGTCGACGTTTTCTGCGTGTACTTCCCAAAGCCCCGCCGGCAGTGCTAGCACACAGGGCCACAATCATAGTCTAGGCAGAATGCGGCGTCAATAGGCTTTGTAAAGACTTCGTAAGTTGGGGCAGGGTAAGGAGATAGGGAAATTCGGCCGGCCTTGTCCCGATTCCCTTCCGCGAGAAAAAGAAGATTCCCGCACAATCGGGCGCAAAAAAAAGCCTGGCCGGCCCGGGCGAGGTGGGTGCTTCCGGGAGAGCTATAAGCGCAAGTTAGTTAGCACTACAACGCTAACTCAACCTCAATGAATACACCACGGAGTCACGGAGGACACGGAGAAGATTACGAGGTTGCAATAACTAGACTTAAACTCCGTGTTCTCCGTGTCTCCGTGGTGAACATAGCGTTGTAGTATTAGTACCGCACTTCGGCCCGGGCGGTCAGGCCGTCGAAGGTCAGTGTGTCGCCCAGGCCAACGAAGTTGTTCGACTGCACCCCACGGATGAAATCGTCGGTCTTCACTGTGTTCATCCAGGCGCTGATAAGGTACCCGCCCGAAAAGTGCCACCGCCCGCTGGCGCTGGTCCAGCCGATTCCCAACTCCAGGTCCAAGATGGTGACAATCCGACCGGTTTTCCAGCTTGTTTCGGCGACGGTTGGGTCATAGGTGTTACCCTGGTGGTACCATCCCCGGAACTCGCCGGCGACGAAACTGGCCATACCGCGGCCGTAGACCATCAAGCCAGAGTTTGCAGCATGGCGTTCACCTTCCAGGCCCACGCGGATCCCGCCGCCGTCGAAGTGTACCTCGGTCTGAACCGTCTCTACCCCGTTGACGGCGAACTGCGCGGCGAAACCCTGGTCCAACCGGGCGTAACGGGCCCCGACGAGATAATTCAGACTGTGGTGGGAGTCGCAGGCAATCAGCCCACGATAATCGAAGTCTGCCAGGTCGAAATCCACGCCGTAGACGGCACTGGCGTCCAGGCCGTCACCGCTCGCGCTGAGCGTGGAGGGATGGGAAACCATAGAGCGAATGACGTAGGGGCTGCTGGTGCTGATCTGGTCGGAGGTAGCACCGTCGAAATAGGTGTACGTCGCTCCCAAGCTGGCGTACCTGTTCAAGGCACGGGCGAAGCCCACGCGAAACGCCGGTTCGTAGCCGGGATCGACAATGCCCGTGCGCCCAACTTGGATAGGCACGTCCGGCGGAGAGGTCTCCGGCCCGTTAAAAGGGACCCCATAGACCACCTCGGCATCGCGCGGGCGCATGTATAAAAAGTCACCGAAGAACTGCCATGTGGGGGCGGAGCAGCAAGCGGTACAGCACTCGGCACTACAGCACTCGCCGCAAGTGGGGCTTTCACAATCGCAGCTTGCGTAACCGTAACTGTCGCAACCAGGACATTCGTCGGGTAGTGCCCCGGTGGGCTCGAACGGTTTCTTTGCGTAGCTCTGTTGCTGAGACATAACCAGAATCAATCCGACCGCGATTGCCGACAGTATTACCCTCATGACGATTCCTCCACGACTGATGAGACCTTGAAGTGTGCCCACGAACACGTTTGGCCCGGGTTAATCGGTGCGGGCTGCATCGATTGTATCGCCCGGATACTCGTATAGAACCAACAAAATCGGACTGCTCGGCAGGCTTGCCGCAGAGTACCCAGTTTGTGCCTGCCCCCAATTTTTACGTCCTTCGGCCTCACTTCAACGAGCTGTTCCGGGGGATGGGGAAGGTAGCAGAGAAGGTATAGGTCGTTGACGTGGTCGGTAGTATCACTATGATCTACACATGCCTTCCAAAAGTGGTCCAGTTCACGTAGCCACAATCAGTCGCCCGGAAAGAAGTGGAACAGCGGTTTTCGCTCCACATTGGCCAGGTGCATGGCTGCCACACGGCCGTAAGACAGAGGGACGAGTCTGCCGCGCTGGTTCTTCCGCACGCCACAGAAGCCGAGCTGATCTTCTTCCAGCAGGCAGCGCACCCAGGATCTCGTCCTGTTGGAGCGAACAAGGTCGAAGTCCATCACGTTGGGGACCAGCGTCGAACGCATGCCGGTTCGCCGAGCCAGTTCCTTGGCCGCGTAGGAGTTGATCACCACGTGGTGAATGCTCGACATGTGCGGTGGAAAGGCTGCCTGGAGATAATCCTCCGCCGCATTGACCGCGTAACGCTCGCGCTCCCACACGAAGTCGTGGTGATGGGCGATGGTGGGGATGTTGATCTCAGCGATCAGATCGGTGTTGATCTTGCGGACCAGGGGAGTTCTGCTTGACTCGACACCGTGCCCCGCAGTCTATAAGACTACGTTCATTGGAGTCCCTCACTCCTTCTTCTCCATCAACACCACATTCATCAGATGCGGCTCCCGCTTCCCTTCCACTTCTGCCGTCTTCATCATCAGCACGCAGAAATGCGGCTCGAAAAGCTTCCTCAGTTCCTCCTCCGAAGAAAAGTGCAGCACGGTTCCAATCGAAGTCCGCCTTACTTTCCCGGAGCCGCCGAATCCAGGGTCTTTCTCGCTCATGAACTCACTGAGGCAACTCAGGGCTCGGTCAATGAACTGGCTGTCCGTCGAGACGCCCAGCCCGCACATAACCGTCAGCATCGTTTCCACAAAGCGACTGCCGCTCTCCGCACCACGCAGCAGCAAACGCTCCACCTCGCGACGGACCGGCGCCATGCGACGAACGAATGCAGCGCGCGTGATCGTACCGTCGCGATAGTTGCCCCAATGCTCGAACAACTTGCATGTGGCCCGTCGCAAGTCGTACCCCAGCCGATTGACCCAGTGGGTCAATCAGCGTGACACTTCCTGAGAGCACGTGACATTTAGCGACACTTTGTGGTATTTCACGAAGTCGTTGCGGCGATTGGGGTTATCGTCACAATCGCCGTAGCATCAAGGGCTTACGAAAACCCGTCGCGCGAGTCCCGTGCCCTCCGCTTGCGGCTTCACAGCCCACGCCACTGGAGGGTGGGTGAATCGTGTTCAGTGGGCCTGACGAGGAGGTCGATTTGGCGTAAAATACCAATAGTAGGGCAAGATTGGGCTTCCCGGCCTTTCCCCTCCAAAGACTATGGTAGAAGCAGCTAACCGACCACGCAAATCGGCCACCTTGCTTGGCTTGGCCTTTGATAGCAACGACGGGCACACCCGGATCACCCGGGGAAAGAACTTCCTGCTTTACGGCGGAAGCCAGGATACGCATGCCGTAATGCAGGAGACGGCCGTGAAAATCAACGAGCACCTCGATAAGCAGGGAAAGCGGCTCGGAGACGTCTCAGTCGGCGAGCTGCGCAATATCTGCCGCGACGTGACCGAGTCGGTCGACGACGCGTAAAGGTTTTCAGCTTTCAGCTTTCAGCCGTCAGCTTTCGGTCATGTGGATTGTCGTTGACTACTGTGGTTTGCGCTTGATAGCTGACATCTGATAGCTTTCCACAAGCGGCTGTGGCCCGCAAATTCCGCGCAATCCTCCTATTTTGCTCAGTCCTGCGGGTTTTTCTCACCGCCCATGTTTCCCTGTCCCCTTTTTCGCCGCTTTTCGGCAACTATGGTGTATTCTTTCTACATTGAAGCACCCTGCCTGTTTTGGAGGGATCATTCCGTGGGAACGGCCAAAAAGACCGCCAAGAACACCGGCAAGTCCAAGAGGACGTCAACCGTCAACAAGACGCCGACAGCCCAAAAGGCGCCGACTACTAAAAGGACAGCGACCGCCGAGAAAAAATCGGCCGCCAAACGTCCCGGTTGCTCGACCGTGGCGATCGAGCGCCGTGGCGGAGACCGCCGCCGCAAGGCGTCGGACCGGCGCAACAGGGACGAGCTGGTAGCCGTGGAACGGCGTCAGATACACCGTCGCGCAAAGGTCAATCGTCGCCGGCAGATCGATCCGACCACCTGCGAACGCGATTACTCCTTTGACGAAATCGAGTTCATGAACGCCATAGACGACTACAAGCGTGTCAGCGGACGGATGTTCCCAACTTGCAGCGAGGTGCTGGAAGTGGTCAAGAAACTCGGCTACGAGAAGCGTCTGCAGGCCGACCTGACCGATCAGCCGGCCCCCGGACTCCCGGAATCACGAAACTCCATTTAGGGTAGTGCCTCATGATGTTGGCAAGAAATAGCGGGGTTGTTATGCTATTGCCTCCC
>JAUWHT010000419.1 GCA_030605745.1 Pirellulales bacterium
GGTTGAATCACATGCTATCCCAAATTGGCCTGGAGGCCGATACCATTTCAGCTACATTTCGAGCCCGAAAATGTGCAAAACTTGAACTAAGTGACCTCCGTGTCTCCGTGGTGAATCTAGCGTTGTGGTATTACGCGCGCGGATGGAACTTCCGGTGCACCTTCTTCAGCCGCGACGGGTCCACGTGCGTGTAGATCTGTGTGGTGGCGATGCTGGCGTGGCCGAGCATCTCCTGCACCTGGCGCAGATCGGCGCCCCCGCTAAGCATGTGCGTGGCGAAGCTGTGGCGCAGTGTATGGGGGCTGACCTCCGGCGGGACACCGACGCGCCGGGCGTACTTCTTCAACAGCTCCCATATCCGCTCCCGACGTAGCCGCCGGCCGCGGTACGATAGCAGTACCCAGTCCGCCGTTGATGAAGCGGATTTGGCCAGCTTAGGACGCTCATCGCGCAAGTACGCCCGAAGAGCGTCCGCCGCTTGGGCACCCAGTGGAACCAGTCGCTCCTTGTTTCCCTTGCCGCGACACATACAGAAGCCCTCCTCCAGGTGCACGTCGCGAAGCCGGAGGCTGGATATCTCCGACGCCCGACAGCCGGTTGCGTAAAGCAACTCCAGCAGCGCTCGGTCGCGCCGCCAATACAAATCGCCCCGACTGGGAGACTGAAACAGGCGGTCGATCTGCTGTGGGCTGAGCACCTTGGGCACCCGCTGCCATAGTTTTTGGCTACCCAGCAACTCGGCCAGGTTGTCTTCCATTACGCCTTCCAACTGCAAGTAGCGGAAGAAGACCTTAAGCGAGACAATGTGCCGGCCGATACTCGCCGGGGCAAGTCGCTTTTTGTGCAACCAGCCGGCGTAATCGGCCAACTCGCGGATCGACAGCTTCACAATGCTCCGCCCGGCAAGCCACTCGAAGAATCGCGCAAGGTCCCGCCGATAAGCCGCCACCGTGTTCTCCGCCAGGTGGCATTCTCCGGCAGAATACTCGACGAACGCATCCAGCCACGTTTGAACCGGACTCCGGGCCAGCAGCGGTTTCGGACGGAACGGTTTGCGTCGAATATCTCCCATTGTAATCATAATGCGGCCTGCGGCCGCAACCAAACGAATAGGGGTTTAGGCTGTTAGAGGTTTAGGCTGTTAGGGGTTTAGGCTGTTAGGGATGTCGGGTTCACGCCCTTAATAGCCTAACAGCCTAGAAACATGTGCGCGGAATACGCAAAAGTCTCACCGTAAGACCCTATAAACCCATTTCTGGTTTCGGATGTCACATTGGGTAATCTTCACTGGATTCACCGAATCCGCGCCATCCACCCCAGTTGTCCACCCCCAAGACGTTCCGCTACAATGTCCCACAATCTGCAATCCCAAATCCGAAATCTGAAATCCCATGCCCATCGTTGCTCTCTCAGAAATGTCCTCCGGCCAGGAGGGCGATCTGTTCGCGCTTATGGCCTCGAAGGAGGAGTTGCTCACCAAGAACGGCAAGCCCTACTTCAAAGTGGCCTTCCGCGACAATCGTCGGGAGGTTAGCTTTCCGATCTGGGACGATTCGCCCTGGGCGGTCGACTGCCGGAAAAAGTGGACGCCGGGCGTGTTCTACAAGCTCCGGGCAGTGTATCGTGAGACGAACTACGGGCCGCAACTGGAAATACGCAAGATCCGCGAGGTTACCGACGCCGATGCCGCCGACGGGTTCGATCAGGCCATGTGCCGGCCGCAGTCGCGATTCGACCCGCCGCAGATGTTCGACGAGCTGCTGACGATCGTCCGCGACCGGATCGACCATGCCCCGCTGCGAGAATTGGTCAAGTCGATCCTCACGTCCAACCGCGAGTTGCTGCTGGCCTGTCCGGCGGCCCGGCGCAACCATCACGCGTTTGCCGGCGGGCTGTTGGAGCATACGCTCAGCGTCACCCGATCGTGTGTCTACCTGGCCGATAAATATGCCGAGTATTACCCGGACATGCAGCCGCCGTTAGACAAGAACCTGGTCGTTGCCGGGGGGATCCTGCACGACATCGGCAAGCTCCGCGAACTACAACAACAACCGGAAGGCACCACCTACACCGCCGAGGGCACGCTGATCGGCCACATGTTACAGGGCCGCGACATGGTCCGCGAGGCCGCCGCAGGTGTGGAAATCGACGCCGACACGCTATTGCGCCTGGAGCACCTGGTCATCGCCCACCAGCGCTTGCCCGAGTGGGGCTCGCCCAAACCGCCGATGACCCCCGAGGCACTGATCGTCCATTACGCCGACGACCTTGACGCCAAGTACCACATGATCTACGCCATCCTCCGCGACGACAACAACCCGGGCCCGCTAACATCAAAGAAGAACGTGCTGATGCAACAGGTGTTTCGTGGACTGGAGAAGTAGCACGTTTAGCCACCGAGCTTGCTCGGCGCGTCGATCGACCTTCACTCCGCCGTCGCCGCCATGGCACCCAGAGGCAGAGCGATCGCCTCCAGCCGGGAGAGTTCGACGTTCTTGCTCGCTTGGTCGATGTCGATGCCGACCAGCCGGCCCGTGGCGTCGAAATCGAGCACGATGCCCGGAGCCACTTCTCGTGACTCCACGCTCGCCTGGTCGATCAGGTCGATATAAAGCGAGTCAGTCTCAGTTCAAGTTTTGCACATTTTCGGGCTCGAAATGTAGCTGAAATGGTATCGGCCTCCAGGCCAATTTGGGATAGCATGTGATTCAACCGTCACAAAACATTCCCGCAGGCAAGGAGGCCGACCCATGCAGCTTACTACAGGATTCGTGGAATTGCTAGATGAGTTCGTCACGGTTTTCAACGCTCCGACGTTTTTGTTGTTTGTGGATATCATGACCGGTTGGACCCTTTCACATCGCCATCGCTTCGTGACCGACCTGATTCTCTCGGCCGGCGCCGTGGGCAAGGGCCACTTTTCCAACTACCATCGCTTCTTCAGTCAGTACGTCTGGGAACTGGACGGACTTTCCAAGGCGCTCACGCTTCTGCTGGTCCGCCTGTTCGTTCCCACCGGGCTGATCGAGTTGGCCGTCGATGATACCCTTTGCCGCAGACGAGGGCTGACCGTCTACGGCACCGGGATGCACTACGACCCGTTGATCTCCAGCAAAGCCAAGAAGCTTTGTAGTTGGGGCCACGATTGGGTCGTCGTCTGTTTGCTCGTGCGCTGTCCGGCATGGGCGCCCACCAAGGTTTTCAGCCTGCCGATCTGTTTTCGGCTCTATCGCAATCGTCAGGGATTGACCAAGGGAAAAAAGAAACGCAAGACCACCAAGAAGGCAAAGCCCGATCCGAACCATCGCACGCGACCTCAGTTGGCCGTGGAAATGCTGCAATTGATAGCATCCTGGCTGCCGGAGCGGGAGATTCTGGTGACCGGCGACAGCGCCTACGGTGGCGCGAGCGTGTTGCAGAAGCTTCCCGACAACATGGACCTGATCAGCCACGTGCATCCCGGGGGTGCGTTGTACAAACCAGCGCCGAAAACGAAAAAGGGCGAGAGAGGACGCGGCGCGCCGCGCAAGAAGGGCGATCGCCTGCCCGGCATGGCCGCATGGGCCAAGGACCGACGACAACCATGGAAGAGAATGACGTTCAACCAATACGGCTTCCATGCCACCGTCGAGGTGAAGACGATCAAGGCGTTGTACTACAAGGCGGGCAGGGATCGGTTGCTGACGATCGTCCTGGTGCGCGACGTGTTTGGAAAACGTCCCGACCAGATGTTTTACTGTACGCGGTTGAACTGGGGCTCGCAAAAGATCCTCGCCGCCTACGCCGGACGCTGGAGTATCGAAGTCACGTTTGAAAACTGCAAGCAACTCTTGGGCTTCAACGATCCGGCCAACCGGAAAGAAAAGGCGGTTCGTCGAACGGCCCCCATGTCGCTGGTACTGTACAGCGTGATCGTTGCTTGGTTCGATCGTGAGGGCCATCGTTACGTCCAGTTTCCCAATCGGCCGTGGTATCCAAGGAAAGAAGAACCTTCCTTCGCCGACATGCTCACGACGTTGCGGCGCCGCAGTTGGGAAAATAAATTGCGAGGTCTGCTTCCCAAACGGGGACGCTTGAAAAAACATGTTACCGAAATTATCCATTTTCTCAGCTTGGCGGGCTGAGAGCGCCGCGCGTCGGCCCCAAGGGGTCGACGGCGAGTCCAGCCCGCTGAACCGACCAACAAAAACGCCGAGCAACCGCCTCGAAAACGGTTGAAATATGTGCAAAACTTGAACTTTGCCCACAGCGTTCAAGTACATGGTATACGGCTCTACTGCACTGACCCGATCCCCTGCGAGATAGAAACGATCCTTTCGGAGATTCGGTCAAGGATCGCCGTCAGCACGCTCCATCGGGATAATCACAGATTTGCTGTGTTCGTGTGCAATAGCAAGTGGCTCTATGCCTTCTTCTCCCCCTCGAGCCGCCGAAGCTTCGGCATAGCTAATCCAGTAACGCAATTTGTCTTCGTGGCAGATGCCGAAATAAGTCGCAATCAATCTCGACGGTTTGGCGCCGGCCACAACGTGCGTTCCTTCGTGAGCGTTGCCACCCACGAGATGGGTCATGTACTCATGAGGCGTCGGTTCGGGTTCTGGACAGACCGGAGGTTGCCGAAATGGTTGAAGGAGGGTTACTGTGAGATGCTCGCGGGAGAGTCCAGCTTCCCTGAAGATACTGGTGATTCTCTCCTTGCAGAAGGGAGAAGTGATAGCAGTATGTCCTTCAAATACTTCACCTATCGGAGAATGGTTGAGTATTTAATCAAGGAGAGGGGATTCACAATTGAGCAGCTTATCTCCGACCCTCCCCGCTACCAGGAAGTGAAGGAGAAGACGCGAGATTGGATACAGATGAGGATCTCGGAAAGTGGATATACTCAAAGTATGTCGTGTTGCAAAACCCAAAAAATGGGAACGGTCCAAACGCGGCATAACAAGGTGATGCACGCCGTCCCGGCTCGCTGTTGCGCGCTTCCGGTGTCGTTCGCTTCGATTACGGTAATTGGCCGTTCAAACGTTTTCTCCTTTGGCCCACCGGGTGGGTGATCTTAGAACGTGTTTTGAAATTACCGATGCGAGTCCCCT
>JAUWHT010000147.1 GCA_030605745.1 Pirellulales bacterium
TAGTAAGCTGCATGGGTCGGCCTCCTTGCCTGCGGGAATGTTTTGTGACGGTTGAATCACATGCTATCCCAAATTGGCCTGGAGGCCGATACCATTTCAGCTACATTTCGAGCCCGAAAATGTGCAAAACTTGAACTAAGAACACCGGAACTATAATCTACGTGCCATTCTGCGGCAAGCATACTACTGTTTAGCCGCCGGGCTTGCCCGGCGTGTTGGTGGGTGTCAATATGCTCGAACGCAAACGCGCCGGGCAAGCCCGGCGGCTAAACGACTAACCCCTCGCCCCTATGTCACGCATCCACCAGCTCTCACAATCGCTGATCAACAAGATCGCCGCCGGCGAGGTGGTTGAGCGGCCGGCCAGCGTGGTCAAGGAGTTGATGGAGAACGCGGTCGATGCCTCGGCGACGCGGATCGACGTAACGGTCCGCGGTGGCGGCGTGGAGATGGTTCGTGTGGTCGATAACGGGTGCGGCATCCCGGCCGATCAGCTTCCGCTGGCGGTGGCCAGCCACGCCACCAGCAAGCTGGGCGAGGCCGACGACCTGTTCCGCGTGGGTACGCTGGGTTTTCGGGGCGAGGCGTTGGCCTCGATCGCCGAAATCAGCCGGTTGGTCATCCGCAGTCGCCCGGCCGACAGCCCCGGCGGCGCGGAATTGGAAGTCAGCGGCGGCAAGCCTTCCGAGGTGGTTCCATGCGGCTGCCCGGTGGGCACGTCGGTCGAGGTTCACAATCTGTTTTTTAACATCCCAGTACGGCGGAAGTTCCTCCGTAGCTCTCAGACCGAGTTCGGCCACGTAAGCGAGGCCTTTACCCGAGTCGCGTTGCCCTCGCCGCAGGCCCATTTCACACTGCGGCACAACGACCGGCAGGTGTTCGAGTTGGCCGCTTCTGACGGCTGGCTCGAGCGGATCGCGCGATTGTCCAGCCGCGAACTGGCCGAGAACCTGATCCGGGTGGAAAGCACCGACCAGGAGGTGCGGCTGGCCGGCTACGTGGCCAATCCCACGCACAGCCGCAGCAACAACCGGATGCAGTACCTGTTTCTCAACGGGCGTTACATCCGCGATCGGGCGTTGCAGCACGCGCTGGGCGAGGCCTACCGCGGGCTGCTGATGACCGGCCGCTACCCGATCGCGTTCCTGACACTCGAAATGCCGCCCGAGGCGGTTGACGTGAACGTGCATCCGACGAAGCTCGAGGTCCGCTTCCAGGATTCCAGCCGGCTTTATAGCCAGTTACTCTCCACGCTCCGCAGCAAGTTCCTCACCACCGACCTGACCGTGCACGTGCAATCGACCGGCGACCATCTTGATGCGACGGCCGGGCATGACGAGGCCCGGACTGACGAGTTGCGCCAGGAATTGGTCGATTGGGCCAAAGGCAAGGTCGCCTCGTGGGACACACCGCAGCCGGGCGGTTCGCAGCCGGCGGCTCAGGATGCGTCGGACGTGGGACAATCATCCGGCAACCGGCAACCGCTTCAGCTTACCCGGTTGGACCGCAGTTCGGTCTCGGCACTGCAAATCCACAACCGCTACCTGGTAACCGAGTCGGAACAGGGCGTGACGATCATCGACCAGCACGCCTTGCACGAGCGAATCCTCTACGAGCAACTCCGCCAACGGATCGTCTCCGAGGCGGTCGAGACCCAGAGTCTGCTGGTCCCCGAGCCGGTTGATCTGAGTGCCCCCGAGGCGGCGGCCGCCTTGGAGCATCGCGAGTTGCTCGCGCAGCTTGGGATGAACATCGAGCCGTTCGGCGGCAATACGGTGCTGCTGGCCGGCTACCCGGCGATGCTGGCGAACATGAACCCCGTCGAGGTGCTGCACGAGTTGCTCGAACAGCTCCTTTCCGGCGGCAAGCAGCCGGACCGCCGCGACTTGCTGGACGAGCTGCTGCACACGATTGCCTGCAAGGCGGCGATTAAGGCGGGCGATCGGCTGGCTCCGGAGGAGATTGCCGCGCTGTTGGAGCAGCGTCACCTGGTCGACGATCCGCACCACTGTCCCCACGGCCGCCCCGCCGCGCTGGTCTTTACCCGCGAGGAGTTGGATCGGCAGTTTAAGAGGGGTTAGAGGCGAGGGGCGAGGGATTAGGGGCGAGGGGATGGGGCGGGAAACAGCGTTTAGCGGCCGCCGGTACGGCGGCCTATTGCCCCTCTGTACGGGGGTGTCCGCTCTCCAAACATACCGAGAACTGCCGATTAACAAACGTCCCACAGAAGCTACAATAACAAGTGATTTGCAGGACCCACTATCCACTATCCACTATCCACTATCCACTCCCATCCCATGATCTGTGTAAGCATCGGCCGTGGCCGCCATCAACACGTGATTGCCGAACACCGGCACCTGGTCGATCAGGGGGCCAAGCTGGTCGAGTTGCGGTTGGACTATATCGACGGCGAAGTGAATCTCAAGCGACTGGTGGCCAATCGGCCTTGCGCGGTGGTGATCTCTTGCCGCCGGGAATGTGACGGGGGGAAATGGACGGGCAGCGAAGACGGGCGGCTGACGCTGCTGCGCACGGCGATCGCCAAGGGCGTGGAGTACGTCGACCTGGAAGACGACATTGCGGCCGGCATCCCGCGGTTCGGCACCACCAAGCGGATCATCAGCGCGCACGACTTCCGCAAGACGCCAGACGATCTTCAGGCCGTCCACCGCCGGCTGGCCGGGCTGGACCCCGATATCATCAAGATCTGCACCATGGCCAACCATCCACACGACAACTTGCGGATCTTGCAGTTGATGTGCCAGAGCAAGGTGCCGACGATCGGGTTGTGCATGGGCGATATCGGCATTCCCACGCGGATCCTTGCCGGGCGCTTCGGGGCCCCGTTCACCTACGCCACCTTCCATCATGAACGCGCCTTGGCGCCCGGCCAGCTCAGCTTCCACCAGATGACCGAGGCCTACCACTACGACCGGATCAATCCCCGAACGGAAGTCTACGGGGTAATCGCAGACCCGATCGGACACAGCCTCAGCCCGTTGATCCACAATACGGCCTTTGCACATCTGAATCTGGACAAGGTCTACATTCCCATCCGCGTGTTGCGTGAGGACCTTTCTCGCTTTATCAACGAGGCCCCGGAGTTGGGCATCAAGGGCCTCAGCGTCACCATCCCGCACAAGGAAGCGGTCCTCGCGAAACTCACCGAGGCCGACGGCGCAGTGCGCGGCATTGGAGCCGCCAACACGCTAATCTTCGACGGAAAAGCACGGCGGGGATACAACACTGACTATCGCGCAGCCATGAGCAGCCTGGAAGCGGCCATCGGTGCGGAAGAAAAGGGCGAACGTCCGCTGGATGGAAAAACCGTGCTGGTTCTGGGAGCCGGCGGCGTGGGCAAGGCAATCGCCTACGGGCTGCTGCGCCGCGGGGCCAAGGTCGTGCTGACCGACGGCGTCCCGCGGCACGCCACCGAACTGGCCGAACGCTTCAACTGCCACTCGGTCCAGTGGTCGGCACGGCACGCCGTCTCCGCCGATCTGCTGATCAACTGCACGCCGGTGGGAATGCACCCGAACGTCGATGAGAGTCCTTACGAGCAACACCACTTGCGGCCTTCGATGATCGTTTTCGACGCGGTCTACAACCCCGAAAACACCCTGCTGATCAAGCACGCCCGCAGCCGAAATTGCACCGTAGTCACCGGCGTCGACATGTTCGTCCGCCAGGCCTGTCTCCAGTTCAAGCTTTTCACCGGCCAAGAAGGACTGGCCGACCTGATGCGCGACGTGATCAAACGGGCAATCGGGGCAGCGAGGTATTAGGGGAAGGGATTGGGGATTGGGGATTGGGTTATGGATACAAGGAACTTCCGTGGGTTGATGGTTTGGCAAACGGGTATGGAGTTGGCTGAAGGAGTATATGAACTGTCGCGAAGGTTTCCCAAGCACGAAGTGTATAGCCCCAATCCCCAATCCCCAATCCCCATTCCCCATTCCATGAACCTCATCCTCATCGGTTACCGTGCCACCGGCAAAACGACGTTGGCGAAGCTGCTGGCCGGGCGGCTTGGCTGGCAGTGGGTCGACGCTGACGTTCAGATTGAGCGTCGGGCGGGCAAGTCGATCGCGCAGATCTTCGCCGAGGAGGGTGAGCCAGCCTTCCGCGACCTCGAAGCAGAGGTCATCGCCGAGTTGTGCCGTCGCGACAAGCTGGTGCTGGCCGCCGGCGGCGGGGCACCCATGCGGGAGGAGAACCGCCAGGCGATGCACAGCAGCGGAAGGGTCATCTGGCTCGAGGCCCAACCCGAGACGATCCTCAGACGGATGTCCGCCGACGCGACAACCGCCGGCCGCCGGCCCAAGCTGACCGACCAGCCGCCGCTGGACGAAATCATCGAACTGCTCGAACGCCGAGAGCCGATTTATCGAGAGTTGGCCCACCTGGTAGTCGATACCGAAGGAAAGACCACCGACGAACTGACCGTCGAAATCCTCGATCGGCTCGGTCTGACACCCGCTACCGGAAACTGAAGCGTGAACTTGATCCTGGCCATCCCGATGGAAGTCCGGTTGGCGGCGTTGTTCATGCTAGGGGTGTGCGTCGGCAGCCTGGCAAACCTCGGCGCTTACCGGCTGGCCTGGCATCCCCGCCCGATCAGCCCCTGGTCCGGGCCGCATCCAAATGCCCCGCCCCGCCGCTGGGTTGACCACCTGCCGATCGTCGGCTGGTTGTGGCTGCGTCGGGAAGCGGGCCTGCACGGCAGGGGTTTCTGGATCCGCCCCCTACTGGTGGAGTTGCTCAGCGGCGTTGCTTTTGCCGCGCTGTACTGGTGGGAGATAAGCGAACTCGGGCTGTTGCCGCCAGGCATCCCGCGGCCGGTACCTCCCAGTTGGATCGGCGTGTTGCACATGCAATGTGCCGCCCACCTGTTGCTGATCTCCCTGATGTTCGTCGCTTCGCTGATCGACATCGATGAGAAGATCATCCCCGACAGCATCACCGTGCCCGGCACACTGCTGGGGCTGCTACTGGCCGCCGCCTGTCCCCGGTCGCTGTTACCCAACGTGGTCCAGCTTGCCGACGGCCGACTGGTGCTGGATTTCCTGCGGTTGACTTCGCCCGGCCCGTGGCCGCGGTGCCTGGCCGGCTTCCCGCACATCGTCTCGATATTGACGGGATTGGGCTGTTGGTGGTTGTGGTGCGCGGCGCTGTTACCCCGCTCGTGGTACTCGCGTCGCGGCTGGCGCAGGGCGTTTCAGCTCGCTGTTGCCCGACTCCTTCGCGAGCAGGCTGCGTACCGGATCCTTGTGCTGGGCCTGCTCGGTTCGGCGGCAATTGCCGGCGTATGGTTCGCCGGCGGACGGAGTTGGAGCGGGCTGTTGAGCGCGCTGGTCGGCATGGCCGCCGGCGGCGGAATCATCTGGCTCGTGCGGATCATCGGCACCACCACCTTGAAACGCGAGGCAATGGGGTTCGGCGACGTGACCTTGATGACCATGATCGGCACCTTCCTCGGCTGGCAGACCTGTCTGATCATCTTCTTTCTCGCGCCGTTTGCCGGGCTTATTGTGGGGCTGTTCCAGGTGATCCTGTTTCGCCGCAGCGAAATCTTCTACGGCCCGTTCCTCTGCCTGGCCGCCGCAGCGGTGATCGTCCGCTGGGCCTCAGTCTGGAATTGGGCCTGGGCAGCCTTCGCCATCGGCTGGCTTGTGCCCTTGGTAATGTTCTTCTGCATGGCCCTGCTGGCAGTCCTGCTTGGCCTCTGGCAGTTGATCCGCGGCGCGTTCCGGTAATCGTGGGTACTCGCCGTAGAACCGTTTGATGTAGTGCCGGTGCCAACGCGACCGGCAGTGCTGCTGCCAGCCCCAGCGGGACATCAGCTTCGTGGAAATCCGCCAGTTGCCCACGTCGCACAACAGGGCGTCGGACCGCTTCAGCCGGGCAATCTCGTCCAACACGGCCAGCGCGCGGGTGAGTGTGCCCATCCGCGTATGCCGGGCAGAAACGACGTACCGAAGCGCCAGGAAGTTCCTGAACCGCCGCGGCTGGTTATAGTACAGCAGCAGCCGATCGCCCGAGCGATGACGATGATACCAACCCCCAAACAGTAGTATTTCCGGTGCGGAGATAATTTTGGGAAACGGGCGGAGCACAAGCCGGCGGAACCGGCCGTCGGCGACCTCGATCACGCCATACGCCCGCCGCCGCAGTATCTCGGCCCCGTCGGTCAGGTCGGTTACGGTCTCGAACAGCGGCACAGGGGGAATCTCCATTGGGGGCCAACAAAAATGTAGGTCACCGTTATGAATTGGCCTTGCCACCCCCCAGGGGTTCCGCTAATATCCGGCCCACTTGTCGTGGTAGGTCCTGCGCAGAAACCCCCTTTTGGAGGGAGCGCGGGGCCGGCGCGATCCTTCCGTGTCTTTTCGTTGTTGGTCTGCTGGGGAGAAAACTGCCATGCCACGGTCCACCCGTGCGCCATGGCCATCAGCGTTTGCACTGGTGGCGATCGCGCTGATAGCGACCTTGTCCGGCTGTGCCGGCAGCCCGATGGTGCTCAAAGGCCAACTGGGCAAGCTCCAGCAACAGCAATTGGCCGTCTCGCGGCAGAACCAGCAGTTGCAAACCCGGGCAACTGCACTGGACCGCGACAACCAGGAACTCGGCACGCTGCTGGCCCAGTCGCGCCAGCAGTCGAAGGTTTTTGAGGACCAGTTGGCGGCCCTGCGCGACCAACTCCGCGGAGTCACGACCCAACTGGCCCAGGTCCGGGAAGAGAAGCAAGGCAGCGACAAACGGGTGCAGACGCTCAATGCCTCGCTGCATCGCCGGGGCGGCGTGTCGATCACGCCGAACAACAGCTTCCTGCAAACGCTGCCTGCGATCAATCTACCCGACGTGCACGTCCGCCGCGACGGCGACGTAATCCGCATCGCGCTGCCGGGTGAGCGGCTGTTCGAGTCGGGCAGTGCCCGGCTACGCCCCGGGGCCACAAGCCTGATCTCCGCCGCGGCGGCCGAACTGCTGGCCACCTACCCGGACCAGATCATCGGCATCGAAGGATACACCGACAGCGATCCGATCACCGGCCGTCAGTGGCGGAACAACCACGAGTTGTCGGTTGGCCGGGCGATGGCCGTCTACGACGTGCTGCTCAGCCGCAGCCGCTTCCAGGCCGGCCAACTCTTTATCGTCGGCCACGGCGCCAACCATCCGATCGCCTCCAACGCCACACTGGACGGCAAGCGGCGCAACCGCCGTGTCGAACTGGTGGTTTATCCGGAGAAGAGGGGTTAGGGGCGAGGGGTTAGGGACGAGGGTGGGGCGTGTGCCACTGCTTCGTTAGAAGCAGTGTCGGGAAAACGTTCTGGGAAACACTGCTTGCAAGCAAGCAGTGGCACACATAACTGTGAAGAAAACATCGTGTCTGATCGTTCTGGCTGCGGTTATCGGGCTGTTTGTCTGGTTCTTTGCCAATGCGCTGTTTGGCGGCGGGATGTTCTGCTTTCGTGATGCGGCCCATTATTACTATCCGCTGTTTCAGTTCATTACCGACGAATGGGCGGCCGGTCAGGTGCCGCTTTGGAACCCGTACGAAAACCTGGGCCAGCCACTGGCTGCGGACGCTACCTCAAGCGTGTTCTACCCCGGCAAGCTGATCTTCGCCTTGCCGCTTTTGAGTTACGCCTGGGCCTACAAGCTGTACATCATGGCCCACCTGCTGCTGGCCGCCTGGGCCGCATATCGGCTTGCGAGGCACTTCAGTGCCAGTGTCGAGGCAGCCGGGGTCTGCGCGATCTCGTACGCCTTCTCCGGTAACGTGCTGATGCAGTACTGCAACGTGGTGTTCCTGGTCGGCGCCGCTTGGCTGCCGGTGGCGATGCTGGCCGCCGATCGAATGCTTACGGAGGGGCGAGGGGCCAGGGGCCAGGGGACAGGGAGAATGGGTTGGGCCGTGATCTTTGGTGCCGTGTTGGCGCTGATGGTCCTTGGGGGCGATCCGCAGATGGCTTATAACGCCGGACTGCTGGCGGCGATGTACGCATTGTGGCTGTGGTGGGAATCCCGTGGGAATGCTGCGGCGCGTGTAGGGCTATTAGCCTTGGCCGCGGCTACCGCGCTGATATTTTCGGCGGTCCAGGTATTGCCGTCGATCGAGTTTGCCCAACATTCCGACCGTACTACCGGGCAGATCACCGATCGCCTGCTCGGCCGGTTCGAACCGGGCAGCCACAGCGAGCACATCTACCACTTCAGCGTCGGGCCGTGGCGATTGGCCGAGTACGTCTGGCCGAACCTGGCAGGAAAGCAGTTTCCCATCCATCGCCGATGGCTCGAGGTGCTCCCGGCCGAAGGACGCATCTGGACGCCGTCGCTGTACATGGGCATCCTGCCGTTGCTTCTGGCTCTTTCGGTCATGCGATTTCGCGGCCGTGGTACGCGCCGTGCAAGCACGGCGGCTAAACAAAACCCATCACCGATCATTCCGCCTACCACCTTTCTTTCATGGTCGGTGGTGCTGGCCGTGGCTGCCAGCTTCGGCTGGTACGGGCTGGGGTGGCTGATGCACGAACTGCATATTGCGCCCGGCATTGGTGCCCCATTCGGTGGGCTCTATTGGCTGATGACCGTGCTACTGCCCGGCTACGCCTGGTTTCGCTATCCGGCCAAGCTGCTGGTTGTTGCCGCGCTGGGACTAAGTGTGCTATCTGCCCTGGGCTGGGATCGCGCATTTGCCGGGCGCTCGGACCGGTTCCGCCACGTGCTGCTTTGGGTCGGCGGGCTGAGCATCTGCTGGGCGATTGCGGCGCTGGCCATCCGACCGTTCTGGGCCGGGTGGCTCTCCGGTGTGGAGTCGGACGTGCTGTTCGGCCCGCTCGATACGTCCGGGGCGTGGTGCGACCTGCTGGGCGCGTTTCTACAAACGGCCGCGTTGTGTGGTGTGTTCTGGTGGCTGTTGGGGAAACGGTCCCGCTGGGTGCCCGCGGCTGCGCTATTACTGGTGGCGGTGGACCTGGCCGTGGCCAACCGGTGGATGGTCGCTTGCGCCCCGGCACGGCAGTGGCAGGAAAAATCGGAGTTGGCCGCTGCAATCGAACGTGCCAAGGAAGAGCCGTGTAGCGGCGGGGCTTGCCCCGCGCGGCTCGGCCACGGCAACGCCGGGCAAGCCCGGCCGCTACACGAAAAACTGTCGCGGCTCCCGTACCGCGTGTTTCGCCACTCAATCTGGCTGCCGCCGGCGTGGAAGCAAAGCGGCTCGCCCGCGCGGCTGGCCGAGGCCATGCGATGGGACCGCGACACGCTTTGGCCCAAGTACAACCTGGCCGATCGGATCGCGCTGGTCGAGGTGCACGGCACGATGATGCTACACGACTACCGGCCGCTACACCACTTCTTGCTGGCCGAGTACGTGATTCTGCCCGGCGACAAGGTGCTGCAAGGCGGGCAGCGGATTGAAGTCGCCGTGGAAGACGTCTCGCTGTGGTACAATCCACAGCACCTGCCCCGGGCGTGGATCAATCGCCGGCTTTGTCCCCGCACCGAGTCATGTCGCGTGGTAAGCTGCGACCTACTGCGAGTGGAGATCGAGGCAGAGCTTATTCGGCCCGGCATGGTGGTGCTGTGCGATCAGTTCTACCCCGGCTGGAAGCTGGAAGTGGAAACGGCGGGACGGTCAGCCCGACCCGTTCCGATCCTGCGCACCAACCGAGTGATGCGCGGGGCATGGTTACCGGCCGGGAAACACCGGCTGGTGTATTACTACCGCCCGGCCAGCTTCTTCTGGGGCACGGCGATCAGTAGCCTCGGTTGGCTGGGGCTGTTGGGATTTCTGATTTGCCTACGCGTTTCCAGTAAAACTCGCGATCTTCTCCCGGCAAATCTTCCGCGTCAGGGTCCGTAACTTGCGGACACGGCCGGCCAGATACTCCAACTCCCTCTTTGTGATTTTGTACGACTTTTTGTAGCGGGCATCCACGTACGCTTTCTTGAGCAACTCGAAGAGGATAATCATCGCGGGATCCACTTCCTCACGAATATATCCGACGATCCGTTTCAATGCCGCCCGTTTATGTGGCGGCAAATGGGAAAGGCTCTTTTTCATGGTGTTTGTCTGCTGATTTCGCCCCCGCAACGCAGTGCGGGGGCGTTTTCAAACCCCCAATCCCTAATCCCTAGTCTTCTTCCTCTTCCTTCAGTGCCGCCTTGGCGATTATCTCTTGTTGAACGTTGCCGGGCACGATGTCGTAGTGGCTCAACTCGATGGTATAACTACCCTGGCCGCCGGTGATGCTTGACAGGCTTCGGGCGTAGGTGGTCACCTCGGCCAGTGGCACTTCGGCGGTAACGGTTTGCATGCCGCCGCCGGCGGAGTCCATTCCCAGCACCCGCCCGCGGCGGCCCGACATATCGCTGCTTATATCGCCCACGTTCTGGCCCGGCACGGTGACCTCGATTTTTACGATCGGTTCCAACAGCGCCGGCTTGGCCTGCTGAAACACATTGCGGAAGACCATCGACGCGGCCGTCTTGAAGGCCTGTTCGGAGCTATCGACCGGGTGGTGCTTGCCGAAGTGGACCTCGACGCAGACGTTTTGCACCTGGTATCCGGCGATCACGCCTCGGCTGATCCGGTCCTTGAAACCTTTTTCCACCGCCGGCATGAAGTTTCCGGGAATTGTTGCACTGACAATCGAGTCGATCCAGAGGAAGTTATTTTCCGGATCGTAGTGCGGTTGCTTCATCGAGGCGAAGCGCTGCTTGGTGGCATACTGTTCGATGTCAGTGCCTTCAAGCAGCGGGAACATTCGTATGTGGACCTCGCCGAACTGGCCGCGGCCGCCCGTCTGCTTCTTGTGGCGATAGCTGCCCTGGGCATTGGCCTGGATCGTCTCGCGATAGGGGATCTTTGGCTCCTTGGTCGTCACCTCGACCTTGTCGCGGCGGCGGAGCCGCTCCTGGATGATCTGCAAATGCAGCTCACTCATGCCTGTGACAACCATCTCCTTGGTCTGCGGATCGCGGTCGATCCGGAAGGTAGGGTCTTCCTGGGCGATCTTGCCCAGCGCGCCGGAAAGTTTTGTCTCGTCGCCTCGGCGCTTGGGGCTGATGGCCAGTCCGACCATCGGCGTGGGGAAGCTGATCGCCGGCATTGTCAACTCGCCCAGGGTGGTGCCCGTGGCCAACTCCTCCATCTTGGCTACCGCCACGATGGCGCCAGGCCCAAGTTGGTCGACCGGTTCAGTCTCGTCGGCCTGCACCTTAAGCGGCTGGCCGAACCTGACTGCTTTTCGCAATCCGACGACCGGCACGGTATTGTCTTTCTTCAGTGTGCCGCTGTATACGCGGATGAAGCTGAGCTTCTGTACGAACGGATCGATTCGGGTCTTGAAGACCTGTGCGACCAGCGGGCCGGCCGGATCCGCCTTCACTTCTACCTCCTCACCCTCGGCATTGGCGGCGGTCCGCTTCACCTGCCCCGGCGGCAGGGCACACAGGGCCAGCGCATCGAGCAATTCGCCCACGCCCACCCCGGTCTTGCCCGAGGTGCATACCACGGGAATCAGGCTACCCTCGGCCACCGCCTGCACGATCAACCGCGAAAGCTCTTCCTCGCTGGGCTGGGTGCCCTCGAAGTAACGCTCCATGACCTGTTCGTCCACTTCGATGATCGACTCCAGGAGCGGCTCGCTGATCTCGGCCGGATCGATTAGCGCACCGCCGGTATCCTCGGGCACCTTCAAGGTGCTGGCCACCCCGCGGAAATCGGCGCCCTGGCCCAACGGCACGTTCAGCAGCACGCAGGCGTTGCCGAAGGTCTCCTTGATCTGCTCGACCAGGGCCCGGAAGTCGATATTGTCAGAGTCCATTTTGTTGATGATGATCATCCGGCCCAAGCCGGCCTTCTTGGCCTCGGCGAACACGCGGCGGGTGTTCACCTCGATGCCCGACTGGGCATTGATTACAACCGCCACGGTGTCGACCCCCCGCATGGCGCCGATCGTCTGGCCGATGAAATCTGGATAGCCGGGTGTGTCGATCACGTGGAAGTGCTTGCCCGCATGGTCAAAATGCACGACGCTCGCCTCGATTGTGTACTTGTGCTGCTTCTCCTCATCGTCGAAGTCGCAGATACTGGTCCCGTCGTCCACGCTCGCCTGCCGGTTGAGTGTGCCGGTGGAGGTCAATATCTTGTCGACCAGCGTGGTCTTGCCGGCCGAGCCGTGGCCACAAAAGGCAATGTTGCGAATGTCGTCGATTTTGTGCTTCGCCATCGTGTGTTTCCTTATTCGGTTACCCGGCCGCGGCCAGTGCGTCGGGCAATGTCAATGTTCCTTCGTACAGCGCCCGGCCGATGATGCAACCGGCCATCCCCGCGGCCGCCAGCCGGGTGATGTCCTCTTTGGTCGTTATACCACCGGAAGCGACCACCGGAAGATCGACCGTCGAGCGCATCTCGGCCATTGCCGTGATGTTCGGCCCGGCCATCATTCCGTCGCTGGCGATGTCGGTGTAAATCACCGCCGCAATCGGCTCGCCGGTAAACTGCCGGGCCAGGTCGGTCGCCCCCGCCTCGGAAGTCTGAAGCCAGCCCTCGGTGGCCACGCGGCCGTCGCGGGCGTCGATCCCCAGCACCAAACTGCCGGGAAACTCCCGGCACATCCGGCGGAACCAGTCGGGCTGCCGGACGGCCAGCGTGCCGATCACCAGCCGGGCCAAGCCCAACTCCAGCAGTTCTCGGATTGTCTGCTCCCTGCGGATTCCGCCACCCAACTCGCACGGCACGTCCACCGACTGGACAATCGCCCGAACGCTCGCCAGGTTACTCGGCCGACCGTCTCGGGCACCGTCGAGATCGACCAGGTGGAGACACTCGGCCCCCAGTTCGACCCAATGCCGGGCCATGGCGGCCGGGTCCTCGCCGAAAACGGTCTCGCGACGGTAGTCACCCTGCTTCAGGCGTACACACTTACCCCCCCACAGATCAATTGCCGGCCAGATTTCCACGCGCCTAATGCTCCTGCCCACTGTCGGGCAAAACGCCAAAACATGTAATATGGCACACAAGCGGCCAGCCTACAAGGCTGTCGTGCTTTGCGCGTGGGTGGTATAATAGTCGTGAGGGTGGAGTCTCAATCAGCCGTGTTCGGAGAAGGCCATGCGTCGAGAACAAATGCTTGAAGTCTTGCGAGCGCGTCCGTTCAGACCGTTCCGCATGCACGTTTCCGATGGGAAGGCGTACGATATTCGCCACCCCGAAATCGTGATGGTCGCGCGGACCTATGCACTGGTGGGGTTACTGGAACCAGAAAAGGACCTTCCGGCGATCGAGAAGCATAGCATGGTGGACCTGCTGCACATCACTCGTCTGGAAGGGATTGATGCACCCGCCTCGGCCTGAAATCTTTTCACACATCCAAACGCCCCGGGACTGCGGTCCCGGGGAGATTAGACAGGAGGTCGACAGAATGACTACTCATGAACGTTGGATTCTCTATCCGTTGCTGTTCCTGACCCTGGGTATCGCGATGCGGGACAAGGTAGTTCCGCCGCGGGTCCGGGCGCGGGAAGTTACTGCCAATGAGATCCGTTGCAACCAGTTGGACGTTGGCCGGGCGGAGTGCCAAGTGATGGTGGTCAGCAGGCCGGACGGAAAGGACAGTATCCAAATGGGCGTAGTCCAGGGCGGGGGCGGTCGGCTCAAGCTGTGCGGAAAGGACGGCAAACAGCTCGTTGTCATTGCGGCCGACCCGACCGGCCAATCAGGCGTGATCGAAATCTACAACTCGCACGGTGATCGGCAGGTACAACTCCGCTCGACCGAGACCGGCGGCATCGTGACCACCATCGGCCACAACGAGAAGATCTGGGTGATTATGGGGCACGAGGGTCAGCATTTCGGGGTATTTGCCCAGGCGCCGGGGCTGGAACACGCCATACCACTGACGCTGCCCTGGCGGTTCGACACCAGTCCGCCGCCGCCTGCCAAAAAGCCGTAGGCTCCGTTTAGCTGCCGGGCTTGCCCGATTTTCCGCAGGTTGTTTTTTCTGCTAAGACGATGGCAGTTGGGAACTGGGCGGCCGGGGCGAAAAAAAGGTTGAAAATCCGATAAATGTTAAAATAGGTAAACTTGCGCTGTGGAGCCTTTTACGGC
>JAUWHT010000333.1 GCA_030605745.1 Pirellulales bacterium
TAGTAAGCTGCATGGGTCGGCCTCCTTGCCTGCGGGAATGTTTTGTGACGGTTGAATCACATGCTATCCCAAATTGGCCTGGAGGCCGATACCATTTCAGCTACATTTCGAGCCCGAAAATGTGCAAAACTTGAACTTAGTTCTTACTTGACAAAACCACCATGGAATAATCATAATTTACAGGGATGGTTCCACCCCGTCAACAACGACGGCTCCCGAGTTGTTTTTCGTTTCCTCGCCCTACGGGCGGCTGAAGCAGAGAACGTTGCCATCGCGGGTGGAAAGGTACAATCGCCTGTTCGCCGCGATCATCCCATCGAAGACCGGCGGGCTGTCGAGCTTGTACTCGGCCAGCTTCTTGCCGTCGGCGGCCGACACCGCCCATAGTAGGGCGCCTTTTCGGCCCTCGAAGGCGGCCATCGGGTCGTCCGGATCGAGCACGTCCGGCGGCCCGGCAACAAACAATGTTTCATCCGCAAGCACCATCGCCCGGACGCGCATCGGCGCCCACTGGGCCCATTTCGGCGGTCGGGCGCGTGTGAACCCCGTACCCTTGTCGAGTTCATAGGTGAAATTGTCATGCCTGTCGGTGAATCGGTGTCCCCGGTAATCGTATGGGGGCACCTTAACCTCGGGCAGCCACTTCACGGGCCTTGGCGCGCCGGGTTGGCCGAAAAGGATCGGTTCGTTGTCGGCCGCGTCGGCGAACAGCATGTATCCAGTGGTCCCGGGGAAGAACATGGGGCTGTGTATGTTTCGCTTTGTATAGCACTTGACGGCATACGTGGTCGAGTCGTCAAAGACCAAGAGTTGCCCGCTCTTGGGCGCCTGGTTGGCGATGTAGTATCCGGGCCACCGCCGGGAGTACATCCAAAAGGTGCGATTCCACCATGAATCGTCCAGGAACCCCGCGGTGGCAAACAGGTGCAGGCCGACGCTCTTGTCGCCTAGTTTGGTGATGTACGGCGTCTCTTGCACGGTCAAGTTGCGGTAGCATCGGAAGTGGTGGCCCGGGCTGATGAGGTTATGGACCTCGATGGTTCTCTTGAGTTGGCCGGTCAGCGGATCGTATCCAACCCTGCGTGCCCCGGACCAGACCAACCCATCGGCCACAAAAAGGTCAGGGGGATTCGCCACTCCCGGCCCTTTACCCCCGGGGCCCGTCCACAGGGTTTTCCCGGTTTCCGCTGAAAACGCCTCCAGCTTCTTGGGACCCAGGAACAACACCACTTCTTTGTTCACGACGAGCGTTGCAGCCGTCCCCATTATGCCTCCTTTTCCTCCTTCGTTTGGCGCGCGCCACAACTCCGCGCCCGTTTTCAGATTCAGACAGACGATTTCCTTGTAGTTGTGGAAGAAGACGCGATCGCCTTCAACTGCCAGGGACAACGGCAGGATTCGCTCGGCCGGCTTTTTCCAAAGGAGCACACCGTTAAACGCGTCCCGGGCAACGAGCGACCACATGGCGGTCAGCCTCTCGTCGGTTATGCCCGTGAGGCCCTCATCAAGAATGTAGAAAATCCGCCCGCCGGCGGAAACCAGCGCGCAGACGCTGGTATCGATCTCGTGGCTTCTGCAATACAGCGGCTTCGCAACCCACTGCATGTGCCGCGGCGGTCCCACCAGTGTATCCTGGGCCACGGCATTGCCGCTGGCGGCAGCCTCCGCACCGCCCAGAACACCTACGCACACGAAAAATGCTACGGTGGACACGATCCCCATAGCCCCAATTCCTTGCATTGTTCTCAACATGGTTCAGTTCCCGTTATAGTAAGAGCCACCGGCATCGCAAGTTCTCGCAAGCGGCAAAGAGGCTCCATCTTCCCTTTGTCCCACGATTGTCTTCTATCACATACACTTCGTTGGCAGTCTATATGGCCTGGTCTCACCCAGAAGGCCCCCACAATCGCTACGGTCGCGATAACCTGCGGTGTTCTCGTAAGAGTTTCCGGTTCAGACGGTGTTCGCGTTAAGACCGTTGGAAGCGTTTTACGATGACTAAGTTGCGCTGGGGAGATAGAGAGATCTCCCGACCGCCGGTACAATCTTCCGTCGGAGCTGGGCATTGGGGTGACCACTGCGACGAGTGCGAGTGCCGAACACTGATCGGAGATAGGACTGCTCGGCTGCGTGCCCTGCTTGGAAGACCGGGATTCGCTTCCCCGTGGCTTCTGGGTGGCTGATTTCCTCAGGGCGCTAGGAAGCACGCCGGCAGTCCTGTTTCTGTTTTCTGTGCGCCGATGCCGCCGGGACAAGCCCCACGGCTCACAATCTACCCCCCATTTGTCGCATGGCCCTGCCCCCACCCGACCGTGGCTGCCCGGCAAGCAGCCATGGACCCCTCTTGAATTCCGCCGGCCGACCAATTAGGATTGGTTGTAAGGTCGGTTATTGCGTGGGCAGGCATTGGAGGCAGTTGCCATGTATCGGAGTATGAGTCTGATTCTGCTGGCCGGCGGCCTGGTACTGCTGTCGGCCGTGTCGGTTCACGCCCAGGATGCTGTCTTGGGACAGATGTACGGAAACGGCGTGCACGCCTATTTCTCGCGGGATTACGTCAAGGCCCACGAGCACTTAACCGCTGCGGTCGACGGCGGCGCCGGGGATCCACGCTGCTACTACTTCCGCGGGTTGGCCTACCTGAAGCTGGGCCGCGAGACGGAAGCCAGTATGGATTTCGAGAAAGGGGCCAAGCTGGAAAGCCGCGACGTGAACAGGTTCTACAACGTGGGCAGATCGCTGGAGCGAGTCCAGGGCCGCCAGCGATTGTTGCTCGAGCAACATCGCGTTAAAGCCCGAATGGCCGCGCTCCAGCGGGCCGAAGACATCCGCAAGGTACGCTACGAGCAGATTCGTGAGCAACAGAGCAGGACCTTGCAGGAGCAAGCGGAGGCGGCACCCGAGGCACCGGCCAAACTGCCGGCCGAGCCGGCTGCCAAGCCGACCGCCGACGATCCTTTTGCAGTCGGCCCGCTGGATGAACCCGCCGAAAAACCGACCGAAGAAACCGCTAAACCTGCGGAAGAACTTGCTGAACCTGCGGAAGAACCTACCGAGAAACTGCTCGAAGAACCGGCGGCCGACCCGTTCGCCGTTCCAGGCGAAGAGCCCGCTGAAAAACCGGCCGAGGAACCACCCGCCGAGGAACCGCCGGCCGAGAAGCCCGACGACGGGGACAACCCATTCCAGGATGAGCCGGCGACTGACAAAAAGCCGGCTGCAGAGGAAGAGCCGACGGCCGACGAGGAACCCGCGATAGAGGAAAAACAGGCGGCCGACGAGGAACCAGCCACAGAGGATGAGGCAGCGGTGCCGAAGCCACCCGCCAAGAAGGCGGATGTCGATCCGGCGGACCCCTTTGCCCAGTAGTGATGTTCGACTCGAAAGAGGCCCGGTTCGCGCTGGATGCCGTGCGCAAGGCGGTGGAGTTGGTCCGCCAGGTCCAGCGGGAAATGGTTGCTCCGGCGCTGACTAAGAAGGATCGGTCGCCGGTCACGGTGGCCGATTTTGCTGCCCAGGCGGTGGTGGGATACCTGCTGGGTGAGGAGTTTGGCGACGATCCGCTGGTTGGCGAGGAAGACGCCGGCGAGCTGCGCGATGCAGAGCAGCGTGGGACGCTTTTGCAGGTGACGCAGTTTGTCGGCCGGATGGTTGCCGGGGCGACGCCCGAGGCGGTTTGCCGCTGGATCGACCGTGGTGGCGCAGAGCCGGCCGCGCGGTTCTGGACGCTCGATCCGGTAGACGGCACCAAGGGTTTCTTGCGCGGCGAGCAGTACGTGGTGGCCTTGGCCCTGGTGGTCGAAGGACAGGTGCAGCTTGGCGTGCTGGGTTGCCCAAACCTGAGCGATGGCTGCCGAGACGAGATCGACGGGCCAGGTTCGTTGGTGTGTGCCGTCGCCGGCGAGGGCACGTGGACGACCCCGATGGGCGGCGGCAAGTTCCAACGGCTTAGGGTCTCCGGCCGCGACGACCCGGCCGAGGCCAGGCTGCTCCGCTCGGTTGAATCGGGCCATACCAACGTCGAGTCGATCGGCCGGTTCGTCAGGGCCATGGGCATCGAGGCCGATCCGGCGCTGATGGACAGCCAGGCCAAGTACGCCGTGCTGGCCGCCGGAGCGGGCGATCTGCTGCTGCGGCTGCTTTCGCCAGCCAAGCCCGACTATCGTGAAAAGATCTGGGACAACGCCGCCGGATCGCTGGTGGTGCAGGAGGCCGGCGGGCGTGTCTCCGACATCGACGGCAAGCCGCTGGATTTCACTCAAGGCCGGACACTGGCCGCCAACCGCGGCCTGCTAGCGTCCAACGGCCAACTCCACGACACAGCCCTGAAGGCGCTCAAGAGCACCTGAGGGTCAGACCTCAAGGACTCTTAAGGACTCACGATGTCCCGAGAGAAGAGTCACGCTGCGTTTACCCGGGCCAAGCGGCTGATGCCTGGCGGGGTGAACAGTCCGGCCCGGGTGTTCGCGGCCGTCGGCGGAGAACCGATCTTCTTCCAGCGGGGCGAGGGGGCCTACCTGTTCGACATCGACGGGAACCGGTACACCGATTACGTGGGATCCTGGGGGCCGATGATCCTCGGCCACGCCCACCCGGCGGTCGTCGAGGCGGTGCAAGCAGCCGCGGGCCGGGGAACCAGCTTCGGTGCGCCCACGCTGGCCGAAAATGAACTGGCCGAACTGATCATCGACGCCGTGCCCTCGGTCGAAAAGGTGCGGCTGGTCAACTCCGGCACCGAGGCCACGATGAGCGCCGTCCGCCTGGCACGCGGATACACCGGCCGGCCGATGATCGTCAAGTTTGCGGGTAACTACCACGGTCACGTGGACAGTCTGCTGGTGGCTGCCGGCAGTTCGGCCGCCACGCTGGGCGTACCCAACTCGCCCGGCGTGACCGAAGGGACCACACGCGACACGCTGGTGCTGAAGTACAACGACGTGGACGCCGTTGAGTCCGCCTTCGCCGAACACGGCCCGCGGATCGCCGGAGTGATTGTCGAGCCGGTCGCCGGGAACATGGGTTGCGTGATGGCCTCGCTTGATTTCTGTACGGCGCTGCGGGAACTGACCGAGCGGCACGGGGCACTATTGATCTTCGACGAAGTGATGTCCGGTTTTCGCGTAGCCTACGGTGGGGCACAGGGACTGTTCAACATCACGCCCGACATAACGACACTGGGCAAGGTCATCGGCGGCGGGCTGCCCATAGGGGCCTACGGCGGTCGGACCGAGATCATGGACAAGCTGCTGCCCGCCGGAGAAGTCTTCCAGGCCGGCACCCTAAGCGGCAACCCGGTGGCCACCGCCGCCGGAATCGCTACCCTGACAGTGCTCCGCGACACCGATCCGTACCAGGACCTGGAACGCCTGTCGACCCGGCTGGCCAACGGGCTGGAACAGGCCGCCGCCACGGCCGGCATCCCTCTGTCGATCGGCCGCTGCGGCCCAATGATGACCTTCTTCTTTAGCGCCCGGCCGGTCACCGACTGGGACGCAGCCACCCGCTGCGACACCCGGCGCTACGCCCAATTCTTCTGGGCCATGATCGAGCGCGGCATCTATCTGCCATGCAGCCAGTACGAAGCACTGTTCATCTCGACGGCCCACAGCGAACACGACATCGAAACAACGGTAGCGGCCGCGCGCCAAGCGATGGCAGAGATCCACAAGACGAAAACCCAGGAAGTGATGTTTTGAACGGAAGTCCTTGTTCTGACCCCCAAGAGACCATTCATCGCCCCCAACCCGGGCGGCTAAATGACCGTGCGCAATTCTAGAGCGCGGCCGTCTCGGCCGCCCAATGCGGGCTGGAAGCCCGCGCTCCAGAATCAGAATCGCGCAGCACGGTCATTTAGCAACGGCGTTGCCGCCGCCGCTGAACACAATAGAGGGCCAGGGCGGTTAGGCTGCCCAAACACAGCAGAACCAGTGTCGAAGGCTCTGGAACCAGGCTGACCTGATCGACCACGTAGTCGCCCTTGGGTATATCGCACGGGAAGCGCACGGTATGCAACTCGTCGCCGGTGGCGGGATCGTTGTTCTGGAAATACGGCAGATCGGCGGCAACAAGGGTCGGTTCGGCCGACGAGTTGGCAGCCGACAAGTACACATCGTAGCTTGGTTGATCGAGGCTATAGTCGCCCTCGATTCGTAGCCGGTGTACGTTCAGCGTGTCGCCCACGTCATCGAAACTGTCGTCGCCATCGGCGTCTATTGAGAAGCTAACGCTCCCGCCGATATAGTGATAACCTGGGCTCGGCAACTTCTCATGGTCGTAGACGCGAATACTTCCGTTGTCACCGGCAAGAGGGCCGCCAACGACATTAAGGTTACTGACTCTAACGTTTTCTATGTGTACGGTCCGC
>JAUWHT010000308.1 GCA_030605745.1 Pirellulales bacterium
CGCTCGCCACGGACCTCGAAAGTTACCGCGCCGGCAAACCCGGGCGCGAACTACGCCCATAACGCCGCGACCGTTGGTCGCGCCGGGGCGCGACCAACGGTCGCGGCTTTATGCGTAACGCCCAGGCGCGACCAACGGTCACGGCTTTATGTGTAAAGTGGTGCTCGCGTCCATGGAAGTTGGTTGATACCGGGTCGGGCGAACAGTACCTGGAACAACTGTAGCGCACTGCTGCTGAAGGCCGCCCTCGACCCGGTCAAATACAGACGCCAGATCCGTACAAACCTCTCGTCGAACATCCGGGCAACCTCCTCGGCCGCCGACTCGAAACGCGAAAGCCAGTGCTCCAACGTCTTGGCGTAGTGCAGTCGCAGGTTCTCCACATCGAGCACCGAAAACCCGGAATGCTCGAATATCTTCATCAGCTCGCAGGTACTGGGGAAATGGCCGCCGGGGAAGATACGCCGGGTGATCCAGGGGTTGTCTTCGTCCGGCCGGTCCTGTCCGATCGTCTGGATCAGTCCGCGTCCGGCCGGATCCAGACAGCCGTCGATCATCCGACCGAACTCGCGGTAGTGGTCCGCACCGACGTGTTCTAGCATCCCCAGCGAAACCAAGGCATCGAACCGGCCCGATATGTTGCGGTAGTCGTCCTCGACGAATTCCACCTGAGAGTGCAAACCTTCCGCCTTGGCGCGCTCGCGCGCGGCGACTGTCTGCTCGTGCGAGACGTTCAGCGCCGTGACCCTCACGCCGTAGTGTCGGGCCATGTACAGTGCCATTGCGCCCCAGCCGCCGCCCACGTCCACCACGCTCTCGCCCGGCCTAAGCCGCAGCTTCCGGCAGACGTAATCCATCTTGGCAAGTTGCGCCTGCTCGAGTGTAACCTCCGGCGTGGGGAAATAGGCACAGCTATACACCATCTCGTCGTCCAGCCACAGCCGGTAGAAATCGTTGCCGATGTCGTAGTGATCGTGGATATTGGCCCGGGCGCCGGCCATCGTGTTCGAGTGCCGCCGGTTCAGCCATCGCGCCAGTCTTCCACGGACCAGGCCCAACGGCTTCTCGGCCGACTGTCTGGCCCGGTAAACGATCTCCAAGAACTCCAGCAGCCCTTCCACCTCGATCTGCTGGCTGCTATACGCCTCGCCGAAATTCAGGTCCGGGTTGAAGAACAGCTTCAGCAGCGTGGACCGATCGTGAATGAACAGCCGTGCCGCCGGCGGGGCCTCTGATGCGGCAATCTCCCGGCCGTCCCACAGCACCACATGGATAGGCAGGTTTCCCAGCACCGCCAGCATCCGGCGTATGGGCCACTCCTCTACGGCATGCACCTTTGAAGAGACGAGAAAGGACATCAGCAGACTCCCAGACACTACTGCCGATTTTACCCCGTCCGGAAGAAGATTCAACCCCATAAAGCCGCGACCGGCGGTCGCGCCCGCAGGGTCACCACCACTTGGGTGAGCAGTTTTTTTCGCCCGTTTCCACCGCTGGTGTCGCTGGCATTCGGCAAGCCGGTAGGGTATGATATGGTTCTGTTACCTGTCTCTGTCCCTACAACCAAAAGGAGGAAGAACTGATGAGCGATCTCCACAGCAAATTGATGGTGGTCCTCGCCGCCCTGGCGTTTCCGGTCGTGGGGCTGCTTTGCAGCGCAACTGCGGCCGAGAAGCGAACGGTCGTCCCCCTGGCCAAATGCCTCGACGGCTGGACCTGCAAGCAACCGCAGAACCGTAGCCACTGGACGATTGGCATCGCCAAGATGGACCCGAACAATCTCCGCGGGCTGATCGTCTCGCCGGCCGGCGGCGGAAACGGCGAGTTGATCAACGCCCAGGGCCACGGGGTGGACATCTATACCAAAGAAAAGTTCGCCGATTGCACGATCGAGTTGGAAGTGATGGTCCCCAAGGAGTCCAATTCGGGGATCTACGTGATGGGCGAGTACGAAATCCAGATTCTCGACAGTTACGGCCGGCAGCGAGTGGGCTCGGGCGACATGGGCGGGGTGTACGGCGCCGCGGCGCCGCGGCTGAACGCCGCCGGAAAGCCGGGTGAGTGGCAGAAATTCGTCATCGACTTTAAGGCACCACGGTTCGAGAACGACAAGAAAGTCGCCAATGCCCGGTTTGTCAAAGTCGAACTCAACGGCCAGGTAATCCACGAGAACCTGGAAATGAAGAAGCAGAGTGGCGGTGGTGTGACGGGCCGCGAAGTGCCCGCCGGACCGCTGATGTTCCAAGGCAACCACGGCCCGGTCGCCTATCGCAACATCAAGATCACCCCTCTTCCGGCCCGCTGACCATGCACGAACACTTCATGAGGCTGGCCCTGGAAGAGGCCGAACTGGCACTTGGCGAGGACGAAGTGCCGGTGGGAGCGGTGATTGTGCACGAGAACCGCGTGATCGGCCGGGCGCACAACCAGCGTGAACAGCTCCGCGACCCGACGGCCCATGCAGAGATGATCGCCATCACCCAGGCGGCCGAAGCACGGCAGTCGTGGCGGCTAGACGGCTGCACACTGTACGTCACGCTGGAGCCCTGCCCGATGTGTGCCGGGGCCATCCTCCAGGCCCGCATCCCAACGGTCGTCTACAGTGCCGCCGATCCCAAGGCCGGGGCAGTCCATACGCTCTACCGGCTATTGGACGACCGGCGGCTGAACCACCGCTGCCTGATCGTCTCCGGCGTACTGGCCCAGCCCTGCGGGCAGATTCTCACCCGGTTCTTCCAGCAGCGGCGCTTCGACAAGGTGGACGAATCCTTGCGGGCATGAGCAGAAAGGTCCTTGACGGGCCTGCTTAGTTCAAGTTTTGCACATTTTCGGGCTCGAAATGTAGCTGAAATGGTATCGGCCTCCAGGCCAATTTGGGATAGCATGTGATTCAACCGTCACAAAACATTCCCGCAGGCAAGGAGGCCGACCCATGCAGCTTACTA
>JAUWHT010000312.1 GCA_030605745.1 Pirellulales bacterium
TAGTAAGCTGCATGGGTCGGCCTCCTTGCCTGCGGGAATGTTTTGTGACGGTTGAATCACATGCTATCCCAAATTGGCCTGGAGGCCGATACCATTTCAGCTACATTTCGAGCCCGAAAATGTGCAAAACTTGAACTAAGAGGCGACCAGTTCCGGCTGGTGGCGCTGGTCGGCGGTCGGATGCCTGCCGTCGGAGTGGGCGTCCCAGAGCAGGCCCTCGATCTCGGCCAGAATCTGGTCGTCGGTGAAGTGGGCGCCGGTAACGGCGCCGGCCGGACAGGCCGCCACGCAGGTGCCGCAGCCCTTGCACAAGGCCGTCGTTACGCGGCTGACTTGTTCCTGCTCGTCAAACTCGATGGCCTTGTAGGGGCAAAGGTTGTTGCAGATCCGGCAGCCCGAACACCGCTCTTCGTCGATCAAGGCGGTGATCGGCTCGATCATCACCGTTCCTTTGGCGATCATACCCTGCACCCGGGCCGCGGCGGCGGCACCCTGGGCCACCGAGGCCGGAATGTCCTTCGGACCCTGGCATACCCCGGCCACGAACACGCCGTCGGTCATCGTGGCCACCGGGTCCAGCTTGGGATGCCGCTCGGTGAACCAGCCGGACTTAGCGCAGGAGATGCCGCATCTGCGGGCCAACTCCTCGGCGTCGGCCTGCGGCTGAAGGGCACCCATCAGGATCACCATGTCTACGGGGATGCGGCGCTGGCGACCTAACAGTGTGTCCTCAACCTGGACGATCAACTTGCCGTCCTCGAACGGTACCCTGCCGGCGTCGGTCACCTCGGCCACCTTGCCGCGGACGAAGTGCATCCCCTCGCCCAACAGCCGCTGGTAAAACTCCTCGTATTGCTTCTGGTTAGTACGCATGTCGATGTAGAAGGAGTAGACCTCGGCGTTGGTTTTTTCCAGGACCAGGTGTCCGAACTTTAGCGCGGCCATGCAGCAGACGTTCGAGCAGTACTCGTTGTGGCACACGTCGCGGCTGCCGACGCAATGGATGATAGCCACGGTCTCCGGTTCCGTTTTACCGTCGTGGAGCACGATCTTGCCGCCGGTCGGGCCGGCCGCGTTGCACAGCCGCTCGAACTCCATGCTGGTGTAGACGTTCTGCAACCGACCGTAACCGTACTGCGGAAGCCCGCCGCAGTCGAACAACTCCCAGCCGGTGGCCAGGATGATATTGCCCACCTCCAACTCCACAATCTGGTCCTGCTGCTCGAAGTCGATCGCGCCGGTGGGGCAAAGCTTCTCGCACGCGCGGCACTTCCCGCGCTTAAACCAGATGCACGAATCGGTGTCGATGACCGGGACCCTGGGCACGGCCTGTGGGAATGGCGTGTAGATGGCGCGGCGATGTCCCATGCCGACCTCGAAACCGTCGTCGATCACCTTTGCCGGGCATTTCTCGGTGCAGATTCCGCAGCCGTTGCAGGCGTCTTCGTTCACGTAGCGTGCCTTCTTGCGGACCTTCACTTTGAAGTTACCCACCGAGCCGCTGACCTGTTCCAACTCGGAGTAAGTCAACAGCGTGATGTTCTCGTGCTGGCCTACTTCCGACATCTTGGGCGTGAGGATGCAGGCCGAGCAGTCGAGCGTGGGGAAGGTCTTGTCGAACTGGGCCATGTGGCCGCCGATGCTCGGCTCGCGCTCGACAAGATAGACGCGGTAGCCGGCGTCGGCCAGTTCGAGCGTGGCCTGAATTCCGGCGATCCCACCGCCGACGACCAGCGTGGCCGGGTTGACCTTGACGAAAGTCGGTTTGAGCGGCTGCTGATGCTTTACCCGCTCGGCCGCGCCGGCGACCAGGACCTTGGCCTTGTGCGTGGCGACTGCCTTGTCGGTGCAGACCCAGGAGACGTGCTCGCGGATGTTGGCCATTTGGCACAGGTATGGGTTCAGCCCGGCATCCTCGCAGGCCCGGCGGAAAGTCTTCTCGTGCAGGCGTGGCGAGCATGCGGCAACCACCACGCGCGTGAGGCCCTTGCTCTTGATGTCCTGCTGGATCATCTGCTGGCCGAGCGAGGAGCACATGAACTTGTAGTCGCGTGAGACGGCGACGTGTTCTATGTTTTCGCCGGCCCACCTGGCAACTTCTTCCACATCGACAGTTCCGGCAATGTTGCTACCGCAATGACACACATAGATGCCGACTTTTTCGGCCATAATCGCTCTCCAAATCAGTGTAGGAACTCACCACGGAGGCACGGAGGTCACGGAGAAAAACAGAAGAAATATCTTTTCTTCTTACTCCGTGACCTCCGTGCCTCCGTGGTGAGTCCATTGTTGTATTACTAGACCGCGGTCTCGTGAGTTGCTGCACTTAGCCGGTTTTGGATCACCGGTTCGGCCGGCACGATCTCCTTGCCGAATGCCAACTTGTTCGGCTCGATGCCCAGGGCAATCCCCAGCATCTGGGTGAAAAACACGATCGGTATCTTGAAGCTCGTCTTAAAGTGGCCATTTACCCGGCTCTGGTAGGCGTCCAGGTTCAACTGGCACATGGGGCACATACAAAGGATCATGTCGGCGTTCTGGTCGACGGCGCTCTGAAGCAGCCGGCGGATGAGTTCGAATGCCTGGGGCTCGCTGATCTGGGTCATGTGTCCGCCGCAGCAGTGCGCCTTGGCCGGGTAGTCGACGACCTCGGCCCCCAGCCAGGTGAACAACTCGTCCAGCTTCATCGGGTACTCGGTGCTGTCGAAACCTGCAAACGGCCGCACGATCTGGCAACCGTAGTACGGGGCCACCCGTAAACCCACCAGCGGCCGGACCACCTTCTCGCGGACGGCCGCCTCGCCGATGTCCATGCAGATTACCTCTAGCAGGTGCCGCACCTGGACGCGCCCAGGGTCGTAGTGCAGTCCACCGGCGGCCAAGGCTTCGTTGATCTTGTGGCCCAACTCCTGGTTGTCGGTCATCAGGTGGTCGGTCTTCTTGAGGTTCAGAAAGCAGGCGGCGCAAGGGGCAACCAACTGATCGATCTGCGGGTCGACCAGCGCCAGGTTCCGCGCGATCACCGCACAAGCAGTCAACTCGTCCTGCGAGAAGTACTCCGTGGCCCCGCAGCAGTTCCAATCGTCCAACTCCCGCAGGTCGATCCCCAGCACGTCCGCCACTGCCCGGACCGAAACGTCGTAGGCGGCACTGCTGCATTCCAACGAGCAGCCGGGATAGTATGCGTATTTCACGAGGTTTCCCCCAACTGTCTGGCTTTCTTGATGATGGCTTGCAACTGATCGAGTTGACGGATCTTGGTGGGCACCAGCGACATGCGTCCTTTGGTGAACATCGAGAGCCCCAAAGGGCCCATCTTCAACATGCTTAGCGGCTTGTTGAACAGGTAGTAACGGCTGGCCAGCCCGAACTCGAAGCTCCTGCCGTACTTGTCCAGCAACCCTGTGAACGTTTTGGCCAGTGCCGGGGCGTCGGTTCCGCCGGCCAGTCCCTCGCGGAGCGACAAGCGTTTAAGCGCGTACATGATGTCGGTAATGGGTATGTCCTGGGGACATCGGGTAGTGCAGGCGTAGCACGACACGCAGCACCACATGGTGTTGGACGAGAGCACCCGCTCCCGCTGGCCCGCATTGATCAGCGCGAACAAGGTCCGCGGCGTGTAGTCCATATCGGGCCCGTTGGGGCAGGACCCGCTGCAGCTTCCACACTGCATGCAGTGAGCGATCCGCTCGCCGCCCGGTGTATCCGCCACGACTTCGTCGAGAAACGACAAGCTGCGCTCGTCGGTTGGTATGGTGATCATCGATGTTGTTCTCCGTCATAAAGCCGCGACCGGTGGTCGCGCCCTGCACTGTTAAATCACCGACGGCTGTGGCGCGACCACCGGTCGCGGCTTTATGGGCGCTAGTAGGATGCCATCTCCTGCACGATGTGTTCGGCCAGCGCTTCCGTGGTGCGGTCGTCAAGCCCGACGAAAC
>JAUWHT010000043.1 GCA_030605745.1 Pirellulales bacterium
GAGGCTGTCCCAAAAGGTCCATAAGTGCTGTTCGGGACGACAGGGCAGTCATGTTGAGCGGAGTCGAAGCATGGCTAAGCCTCTGTAGGTCGGAACCCTTGTGGTTCCGACATCATGATCGCCCTTCGACTCCGCTCAGGGTGACGACATTCGCTGCCTTGTGAAACATACTTATGGGACAACCTCTTTTCAACCACCGGCAGCAAGTACGGGTAGCATAGATGACAGGAGATAGACCATGACCAAGACCAGAGAAGATGTCCTCCGGATTATCGATGAAGCCGGAATCCGCTATATCAGGCTCTGTTTTACAGATATCCTGGGCAAGATCAAGGGAATGTCGATTGCGCGGTCGGAGATCGAGCAGGTTCTGGACGAAGGGCAGGGATTTGACGGCTCTTCAGTGGAGGGTTTTGCCCGTATCGAGGAATCTGATCTGATGGCGGTGCCGGACCCGCTGACCTTCAGGATAATCCCGTGGGAGATATCCGGTGAGAAAGTGGCCATGTTGTTCTGCGACATTACGCATCCGGACGGCACGCCGTACGAAGGTGATCCGCGTTGGGTGCTCAAGCGGAACCTGGCTCGGTTGCAGGACAAGGGCTGGACGTTCTATGTCGGCCCCGAGATTGAGTATTTCTACTTCGAGAACCAGAACAAACCGCTGCCTCTGGACCAGGACGGCTATTTCGACTACGGTTCGGTAGATATCGGCGCTGAGGTGCGCAAAGCTGCCGTCAACGCACTGGAGGCGATTGATATTTCGGTGGAATGTTCGCATCATGAGGTCGCCCCCAGCCAGCATGAGATTGACCTGAAATACCAGGAAGCGCTGGTGATGGCGGATTTCGCCCAGGTCTACCGCTTTGTTATCAAGCAGGTGGCGATGCACCATAAGATCTATGCAACCTTCATGCCCAAGCCGGTCTTTGGCATCAACGGCAGCGGCATGCACTGCCACATGTCGCTTTTCAAAGGTGAGCGCAACCTCTTCTTTGATGCTTCAGACGAATACAACCTCTCGACGATGGCTCGCCAGTTCACGGCCGGTCTGCTCAGGCACGTTCAGGAAATCACGTTGGTACTCAACCAGTGGGTCAATTCGTATAAGCGTCTGGTACCCGGCTATGAAGCTCCGGTGTACGTCAGTTGGGGTCGCCGCAACCGCTCCAGCATGGTGCGAGTGCCGATGTATCGCACCGGCAAGGAACGAGCCACACGAATCGAACTGCGGTCACCGGATCCGGCCGCCAACCCTTACCTGACCTTTGCCTGTATGCTGGCTGCCGGCATGAAAGGGATTGAGGATAAATACGAATTGTGCCCGCCAATTGAGGAAAACATCTATACTATGTCCGAAGAACGAAAAGCGGGACTGAATATCGACACGCTGCCCAATTCGCTGGAGAATGCGGTGCGCAAACTGGAGGCATCGTCACTGGCTCGCGAAGCTCTCGGCGATCACGTGTTTAACAAGCTCCTCGAGAACAAGAAGATCGAGTGGGACAGCTATCGTATGCATGTCAGCCACTACGAGCAGGACAAGTACCTGCCGATGCTCTAATGGCCGGTCACAAATGGGTTTTATGAAGAAGTGGGCCACAAAATCAGGCCCCAAGTTGGCTTGCCCTTGTATCTATAACAACTGATGTTGGCGGGTTCGAAGACGGACCCGCCCTACTTGATCTGTTAAGATACGTTCATTGTAGATCGGGTTCTGCCGTCCCGCATAGCGGGACAAGAAACCCGACTCGCTATGACGGATAAAATAAATGCCGCTTGCGGCCGGCTCAACCCGCTTGGCAGCAGCAGTTGTTCTGTGTATATTGCGGCGCTATGACTACCAGGGAGCGACACTATGGGTGATGCCGGGCTGCTCTGCTGGAACTGCGGTCGACCGACCGGCCTGGAGGGGCGGGTGGGGCGCAACGACAGTTGTCCGCACTGCCTGGCCGATATGCGCTGCTGCCGGGGTTGTCGGCATTTTGATCCCCAGAGCCGGGCCCAGTGCCGGGAGCACATCGAGAACAACATCCCCAACAAGGAAAAGGCTAACTTCTGCGATTTCTTCCAGATGCGCAACGTAGTCAAGCGTCCCGGCGGCATCTCCGCGCAGCAGGACAAGAAGGATGTCCGCCGCAAGAAGTTCGACGACCTGTTT
>JAUWHT010000416.1 GCA_030605745.1 Pirellulales bacterium
AGTAAGCTGCATGGGTCGGCCTCCTTGCCTGCGGGAATGTTTTGTGACGGTTGAATCACATGCTATCCCAAATTGGCCTGGAGGCCGATACCATTTCAGCTACATTTCGAGCCCGAAAATGTGCAAAACTTGAACTTAGGGTGTGCCACCCAATTGATCAAGTTATTTTTTCGCGGACCCTTAAGAGCTATCCAGATTCGGATTCCTTCAAACGCTCCTTCCAACGTGCAACCTGTTTCTTCACCTGCTCGGGTCCCGTCGAGCCTTCGCTAGTCATCGCGGCCACTGCACGCTCGACGCCCAACACCTGGTAGACGCTTTTGTCCAGGTCGTCGTGCACTTCTTTGAAATCTTCTAAGGGAAGGTCAAGCAATCGCACGCCGCGGTCGACGGCCTTGCGAACCAACCGGCCGACCAGTTCGTGCGCAGTCCGCTGCGGGATGTTGCGGCGGATCAGGTGTTCCATCAACGTGGTGGCGTCCAGATACCCGCGATCGAGCCGCTCGGCAATCACCGGGCGATTCAACCGGGCGGCGGCCACCAGCGGCACGGCCAACTCCAACGAGGCGTCGACCGTGTCGAACGAATCGAACAGCGGCCGCTTGTCCTCCTGCAAGTCGCGGTTGTACGCCAGCGGCAACCCCTTCACCAGCACCAGCAGGGTTTGCAGGTTGCCGACCACCCGGGCCGTCTTGCCGCGGATCAATTCCAGCACGTCCGGGTTGACCTTTTGCGGCATGATCGACGAGCCGGTGCAAAATGCCTGCGGCAGCTTCAGGAAGTCGAACTCGGCGGTCGACCAAAGGATCCACTCCTCGGCCCAGGTGCCGAGGTGTTCTGCAATCAGCGCCAGCACGAACACGAATTCCAGCAGGAAGTCGCGATCGCTCGAGGTATCGAGGCTATTGGCCGCCACACCGTCGAACCCCAGCCGGGCCGCAACCTCCGCCCGGTCGATCGGCAGACTGGTCCCGGCCAGCGCGGCGGCGCCCAGGGCCAGCACGTTCGTCCGGCGGCGGCAATCGGCCAGCCGCTCGCGGTCACGCTGGAACTTCTCGCAATAGGCCAGCCAGTAGTGTGGGGCCAGTACTGGTTGGGCACGCTGCAGATGGGTATAGCCGGGCAGGATCACCTGGGCATCGGCGTCGCAGCGGCCGACAAACGCCCGCTGGAGTTCGACCAGCCGGCTGTCGATCCGATCGACGCTGGAGCGGACCCAGAGCCGCACGTCGGTAGCCACCTGGTCGTTTCGGCTTCGCCCGGTGTGCAGTTTACGTCCGGCATCGCCGATCTTTTCGATCAGCGCCCGTTCGATGTGCGTATGGATATCTTCCAGTTCGGAGCGGAACTGGAACCGGTCCTGCTCAATTTCTTCGCGGATTTCACGGAGCGCCTGCTCAATTTGCCGGCACTCGTCGTCGCGGATGAGCCCGACTTTGGCCAGCATTTGGGCGTGAGCGATCGAGGCGTCGATATCCTGCGCATAAAGCCGGCGGTCGAAGCTCACACTCTCGGTGAACTCCTCCACCCGGCGATCCGTCGCCTCGTCAAAAACACCGCCCCAGGCCTTCTCTGTCATGCCCAACCTTTTAGCATCTCGGTAAAAGCCAGAAAACCCCCCTATATTTACTATAAACAGGCTGGGTCGGGATGTCAACGAAGGGCCAACGAGGTGGAATTCTAAAATTCTGAAAAGAGTCCAAAAAACCGCCCTTGACGTAGAATGGCAAATTCCATATTCTCGCCTCCTCACGGAGCAGGCCGCACATCGCTCCGGCGATGGGCGAAACTGAATAACTACGAAATAAACGAGACAATCCGCGTGGATGGGTCCGCATCCGGGGATGCCGAGAAATCGACATTCCTGCGGACCGCGAAGCGTGCATCCGCCGACATGGAAGGAGGCGGTACGCTTCGGACACACTGAGCACGCCCGCCGAGGCCACCGGTGCGGTTGCGCCGGAATGCCACGGTTGTGTAGCGTCCAATCGCTCCCGGAAAAGCGTCGTGTCCTTCGCCCCCCTGGGGCACAGCCTTTCCGGGGGCCTTTTTTTGCGCATAAAGCCGCGACCGGTGGTCGCGCCTGACTTTATGATCGATTCGCGACCACCGGTCGCGGTTTTATGATCGATTCGCGACCACCGGTCGCGGTTTTATGATCGATTCGCGACCACCGGTCGCGGTTTTATGATCGATTCGCGACCACCGGTCGCGGTTTTATGATCGATTCGCGACCACC
>JAUWHT010000394.1 GCA_030605745.1 Pirellulales bacterium
AACACGACCGGGTTCGTCGTTGAGCGTCCATTCTCGTCCCTCCTCCGTGATAACAGAGGAAGGATGGCGAATGTCGGTGTTCAAGGCGAGCCCGGTTTGCTGTTCAATTGTCCACACATAGAAAAGGTTAGAGTCAGGAAAGCTTCACTACCGATTTCGCCAAAGTGTGCGACCGTTTGGCAATCCCACACGCCCAACTGCCGCATATCAACCGGTCGTCGCACCCCGATTACCAGCGCTGCTACGACCGGCAAACAACGCAAATCATCGGCGAGTTCTACCGCGAGGACTGCGAGAAGTGGGAGTTCGGGACTCGGGGCTGGGGACTCGGGGGTGCAACTGTTATCACTTCCCCGAGCCCTGAATGCCGAGCCCCCAGTCCCGAGCCCCGAGTCCCGAGCCCCGAGTCCCCATGAAGATCGCTGCCGTCTGTTGTACGTTCCACCGCCCCAGGCAACTCGGCCATCTGATCCGATGTTTCGAGCGGCAAGACTATCCCGACCGGGAGCTGGTCATCCTCGACGATGCCGGCCAATATGGCAATCACCAGGGCGACCGCTGGCTGCTGATCTCGACCGGCAAACGATTTGCAACACTGGGCGAAAAGCGAAATGCGGCGGCCTGCCTGGTCTCGGACGACGTTGAAGCGCTGGCCATCTGGGACGATGACGATCTCTACCTGCCTTGGGCCCTGCGGGCGTGCGCGGCAGCATTGAAAACGGCCACCTGGTCACGGCCGTCGATCGTCTTGCACCTACAAAAGGACGGCAGCCTGAAGCAGCATCACACCGGCGGGCTGTTCCACGGCGGATGGGCCTACACCCGGCAGGTCTTCCAGCAAGCCGGCGGATACCCGGCCGTCAATAACGGTGAGGACCAAGCGCTGGCCCGGCGCTTCAAGCACAACCGGGTACAAGCGTCAGACCCGATCGCCCTGGGACTGAAGCCGTTTTACATCTACTCCTGGGCGACCGGCAGCGGATGGCACCTCTCGGGGATGGGCCGGGAGGGATACCAGCGGTTAGGCGGCCTGCGGGCCGAAAAGACGCGGCTGGTAATCGCCGACCCGCCCAATCTCGACCTCGACAATCCAAAGGTCCTGCCCGGCGTCCATCCGAGAGTGTTTTGAACTCAACTGTTTAGCCGCCGAGCTTGCTCGGCGCGTTTGCTGGTGTCAATAAACCCGAACACAAACGCGCCGAGCAAGCTCGGCGGCTAAACAGCTCGACGTGTTTGGAAATGCGAACGATACGACTAATCCGCGAAGTCACCCGGCCCCGCGGCTCCGGGCCATGGAACGGACAGTATGCCTTGCAGAAGGTGTTGCGGGCCCGCGGCGCCGAGTGGTTGAAGATCGGCGGCCCGCTGCGCCGTGGCGAGATTCCCTGGTTCTGGTGCTGGGAGGATCGCGACGCAGCCGCCGTGTGCGCACGTACCGGTCAACCGTTCATCGTAGGCCCCAACATGCTGTTCGAGCACAGCCGCCGGCCTTGCAGGGTGCCCGCAGAACGACAGATCTGCAACGCGGCAAGCTGCCGGCTGATGTTCACCGAATCGGAGTGGTACCGCGACCTGATCGAGCAACACCGGGGCCCGAACAACCGCGCGCCGATCGTGCTCTGGCCGTACCCAATCGACCCAAAACCCGGCGGACCACTGCCGACCGAGTACGACCTGCTGATCTATGCCAAGGGCAACTACCGTCCGGGCTTGGTCGCCCGGCTAATGCGCAACTTTCGACGTGCACGTTTGCTGGTCTACGGCCGGTTCCGTCGCGAGGAGTTGTTCGACGCTGCCCGGCGGTCCCGCTGCTGCGTGTATCTATCGACCGACGACCGCGGCCCGCTGGCGCTGGCCGAGATCCTGCTCAGCGGCTGCCCGGCAATCGGCATCCCGACCGGCGCCCCCTTTATCCAACCCGGCCGCACCGGCATCCTACTGGACCGCTTCCGCCCAAAAACGTGCATCGACGCCGTCGCACGCTGCCATCAGTTCGACCGCAATATCATCGCCGCGGCGGCCGCTGAGCAATTCGACACAGCCCGAATCATCGATACCCTGCTGGCATCGCTCTGGACAGAGGCTCTCACTGTAGGAGACACCCTCGGCCGCCGGCCTATTCGGGATAACTTGGGTGGTTTGGCACGGCTTTTGCTGCAAGACCGGCAGAGAATTGACCTTGACAGGGTACTGGCAGAAACCCGTTTTTCGGGTTATGATGACACATAGGTGATATCAAGGTGGCAGTTCAGACGATACAGCAAGTGGCGTTGACGCCGACAGGTGTGTTACAGTATCTTCTCGCCCACAGGTGGTCGAAAAGCGAGAGTTGTGAAAGGGTGACAAAATGGTGATTGTAGACGAAGAAAAAAATGCTGCGAGCAGTATTTCCAACAATGCATATGAACTACTGGATTGCTTTGCTGGCGGAGTAGATAATCTGGTCTACGATATCTCCGAAAAGCTGGCCAGGGAAAGGAACCCAGCCGTGGTTGCCTCGGGTAAGCCGGTGCCAATCGAGGTTGAAGACATCCAAACCGCGGGAAGGATGGTGGTCCGAGCACTGAAAAATCTTGTTGCCTCTGGAGATATCCCTGCCGAAGTGGAATCAGAAATCGATGAAATGAAAAACTGCTTGGAAGAAAGCTAAGCGAAACAGTAAGATGCCTCGACAGCAGCAGCAGCCCAGGTGGCTCGGACCAACAACAGAGCTGGTTGATTCTCTGGTAGGAAATTTCAAATCTAATCTACGAGCGGTTTCGCTACGGTTTGCAAGACATGAAAGAGCTGAAGTTGTCATAGAGAGGCATGTAGATGAGGCGTTTTCAGCACTTGTCAGCCTTGGTCTTAGACGACGAGTTTGGTGGAAACGACCCGAGCTTGAAGTCGGCGCCGGTAGCTTTCTGGTCGGTGCTGCATTTGCCTCTCCCGATGTGGTCAATGCTCTCTTGCCAGCGTCCTATGGCCAACGAGGGGCGGTCACTGTTGGTATTCTCATTGGTTTGCTCGTTGTCGGCGTGGTCTGCTCGCTCCATGGTTGGTTTCGAGGGAAGCTGTAGAAAATAATACGACGGTCGCTGCAATCTGAAACAAACCAGGGAGCAAATGTTCCCGGCCTATCCCCGCTCCACCACGATCTGCTCGTGCGCCAGGTCGATCATGCCGCCGATCAATTGGGCGTGACTGCTTTCCAGCAGCAGGTCGAGTTTCTCGTGCAGCGTACGCTTACGGTTCATCTGGCGGACTGCCGAGAGTGTGCCTTCGCGGGTCAACGGGCCGCCGGCGCCCATGCGGCTGTGGAGCTCGGCGAAGTCGGCCTCGCTCCAGCCGGCAAATAGCTCCTGATGGTCCTGAAGCACCTCCTCGACCATCGGGTTGGTCTGGCGGTCGAAACGCCGGTAGAGCAATTGCGAGGGGTCGAGAAAGAACTCGTCGACCGCGGTGCCGAGCCCGTCAGCCAGCCGGTGGAGTGTTCGGGCATGCGGTTTGTTTGTGCCGCTACTGATTCCACGAATCGTCCGCTCGTCCAGGCCGGTCTTCTCAGCCACCTGACGGACCGACAGCCCCCGGTCGGCCATCAGCCGCAACAGGTTCTCCCCCGCGTAATCGGACATTGCACTGGGCCCGCCAAAAGGGACCGGTTCGTTAGAAACTGCGGCCAGGAACTCCTCCTGACTCCAGAGTGTACCTATGTATACCAATCTGAAGTCCGACTGTCAAGGGCCCCTGCTGCTAAACCGCAAGCGGCAACCGCCGAGCCACCAATCCCCAATCCCCAATCCCTAACCCTCACTCCCACGGATTCGCCCAATCGCCCCACTTCTCCAGATAAAGCCGGTAGGCAGAAACCTCGTCGGCCTTCTGCTCGAGCCACTGTTTGGTCTGGGCGATGATTTGCTGCTCGGATTTCAGCGGGAGCTGCCCTAAGAGCACCCTGCTCCTGAGGAAGACGAAGTAGGTGTCCAGCACGTCGCAACGGCAGTAGTCGTTGATTTCGGCCAGCCGGCCGGCGTCGTACATGTCCTGGACCATGTGGCCCTGGACGTCCATCTTGCCCGGCTTACCCAGCAGGTTGGCGGCCAGGTTCAGCCCGCCGGTAAATCGGGTCGAACCAAAGTTGGTCAGCAGTTCACACAGGTCGACGTGCGATTTGGTATTGTAGCGGTTCCGCGGCTGGTCGAAGGATTTTCCGCTGGGGTGGAACCAGCCGGGCACACGCAGCCCGTAGCGGAACGCCGCCAGTTCCAAAAGCGGCAGGTCGAAGCCCCGCCCGTTGAAGCTGACCAGGGTGGGTCGGCGGTACTTCTCCCAACCCCGCCAGAAGTTCTCGGCGATTACGTGCGGCCGGAACTCCGGCTCGTCGAGCACCACCACGTCGCCCAGCCGAAAATCGCCGCCGACCTTGCCCACCGCCACTGATACGGGTATCTGGAAGGTGTACGGGATGAAGTCGCTTTGGTACTTCTCCATCAATTCGGCCCGATACCGCCGCACCGCCTCGGCTGGCTCCAGCGACTCACCCGAGTAGCGGATGTTGGCCACCAGCTCAGGGTCGGCCACGCTTTCGATATCAAACACAAAGTAGCGAACGGGAACGGGCATGATTGAGTGCCTTTGTGAAGAGTGTGGCTCGGGACTCGGGGTGTTCGGTACACCACTTTTCCTAGTCCCGAGTCCCGAGCCCCCAACCCCTGCTTTGATTTTGCCCGAGTGGGGCAGACGCCGCAACTACCCCCACTACCGGGCCAACTGGAACCAGTCGACTTCTGCGTCGAAACGCTCGGTCTGCCAGGCGACCTCGGCCAGGATGGGTACCGTGCAGCGGGCGGCCAACTCCGCGCGGTTGGTGCTGCGGCTGGCGTCGTCTGAGGGGGCGGCCGGATTGTTCAGCACAACGCCGGCAACGTCCAGGCCGTCGCGGAACGTGGCCGCGGCGATCAACGTCTGGAGCGTCTGATTGATCGTCCCCAAGGCATTTCGGGAAACCACCACCAGCGGAAAACCGAACTTACAGACCAGATCGGCCACGTAGTCCTTCTCCCCCAGCGGAGAGATCAGTCCGCCGGCACCTTCGACCAGGATTATGTCACTACGGGCTTGCCAGTATTCGATTCCGCTGCGGAGCAACTCGCCATCGAGGCGTTTACCTTCCTGCCGGGCCGCCAGGTGTGGCGCCAGCGGGGCCAGAAATCGCTGCGGGCAGACGCGGTCCAACTCACCCGGTCGGCCGGCGGCTTCCCACAGTGTCACGGCGTCGTTGGAGACCAGCCGGTCGGCTTCGCGCCGGCATCCGCTGGCCGCCGGTTTGTAGACGCCGACCCGGTGTCCCGCTGTGACCAGCGCCCGGGCAATCAAACCCGCAACGTAGGTCTTGCCCACCTCGGTATCGGTCCCCGTGATGAATAGCCCGCGCATTTGTTCCCACGTCATCAGACCGGTTTAGCCGCCGCGTCCACGCGGCGCGGTGATACACCCGCGGGACGTTGTCCCCCGGCTATTGGACCCGCTCTATTCCTTCAAGTAAAACAGCACCAGCCGATCGCCGACCTTGTTTGCGTTGGTTTTCAGCACCAGCGACTCTTGGAACTCGACGGGCGCCAGCAGGAGGTATCGCCAGCAGAGCCCGCCGGTGCGGCCGCTCAGCGCTGCGCGGAAATCGCCGCTTCGGCCGAGGAAGGCGTCGAGGTCGTCGGCGGGCCAACCGTCGGCCGGCTTGCCGTCGACGGCCAACTGGGCGATGCCCGTTTGTTCACCCTCTGGCTCTTGATAGACCAGTGCGACCCAGCGGCCGGCGCCCTGCTGGTTAATCAGTTCATTGGTTCCATCCTGTGCCGGCTGAAAGACGCCCCGCAGCCGCATCCGTCCGGTAATCTCGTCCCGCGTCTGATCGGTGGCATGCTGGACGGAAATCTCCGCACTCACGCCGTCGATTGGTTGATCGCCGCAGTTTCTTGCGGAGATAGCAATCCCGTCGGCAAACGGCATGGCCAGCACGTTGGTCGGTTTGCCGTTCTGGCTGACCAGCACAAAATTACGGTAGTTGCCACCCTCGATCAGGCCCGGGAACCAGTACCGCGCCGGGGCCGAGATGGCCGGACTGGACTGACCGTCGATGGAGACTTCCAGCCAGAGGTCGTTGCTGGCCAGGACCCGTGCATTGGCGTTCAATCGCAGCCAGTGTACGATGCCCGTGTCCTCGACATGAATCAACTGCTCGGTCTTGCCGGGGCCGACGGTCTTCCTCTCCGACTCAAGCCGCGGCATGGGATCATTCTCGCGCGGCCCGGCCCAGTTGTACCGAAACCGATTTGACCGATACACGGCGGCCTCCAACCAACCACGGGGTTGGCTGAGCTTAAGGCCACGGAAGGTTTCCACCTCGACTTCTTCGGGAAATGTGACGAAATCGAAACGGTACGCTGCCTGTTTGGCGTCGCGGAGCACGACCTTCAGGCTCTTCCGGTAGGCCAGACAGGTCGGCACCGGATTGGAGTCCTCGGTGATTTCAGGCATAGCGCGCCAGAGGTCGCCCGGGTTGCACTCGACGCGCGGTTTGTCTTCGCCGTCGAAATAGAAGGCCAGCCGGCCGTGATCGTTGCTTCGCGCGACGCGGACCACCGCCCCGGGCCCCGTCAGCTCGGCCAGCACGTGCTCGGCCGGGTTATCGCCTGTGATGGTCTTGGCGACCGCACCGGATGTAATTCCGTCGGCGACGGACAAGCGTTCTGAGTTCATCAGCCGGTCGACCATGACACCGGTAGCCAGCTTGTTCCGGGGCTGGTACCAGGCGTCGAGCCCCCGTCCGTCGGGTGCTTCGAGCACACGGAGGTTGCGAATCCGGATCCATGCGTTGTGGTCCTGAAAGCCGATCCAGCCGGTCAGGTAGCGGTGTTTCAGTTCGGGATGGTTTAATGTGTTGCACTGTTGGATCAGTTCACCGTTGCACCAGACGGAGATCATCCAGCCGTCGGCCTTGACGACCACGTGGTTGTACTGTTCGGACTTATCGGCCCGGGCCAACGGCGGCATATTGCCGTAGATGGCGAAGCAGGAACCACGCGAGATGCCCGGGTGGTCATCAAGCTGCAGTTCCATGCCGTCGCCCGACGGCCAGCCGCCCGGCGGTGTGCGGATGGCGATGCCGGAGTTGCCGCCTTTTTTCATCTTGTATTCGAGTTCCAAGGTAAAGTTGGCGAACTGCTTTTCGGTCCGGATATAGTTGCCGCCGCCCGGATGCAGCACCAACTCGTCGTTCTCGGCTTTCCAGGCCCCAAGATTACCGGGGCACAACCAGCCGGCCAGGTCCTTGCCGTTGAAAATCGCCCGTCCATCCGGCTCCTTCCAGCGCAGCCCGGCCAGCGCGGCTTCTCCCTCGACGACAGCCAGCCCAAGTCCGAAGCGGCGGTCGGCCTGAATATCGACTTCGTAAAGTCGCTTATCGTCCACCGCGAGTGAGAATTTCCGGCCGGCGCGGCGAATTGTGGCCGTGTGCATTCCGTCGGCGATCGGCTCGACCTTTCCGCCGGGCACAAGTTCCTCGTTGCCGTTTGTCAACTGCCCGCAATGCTCTCCTTCGCGGAGCACCAATTCGAGGCCGTTGCCGCTGGGAACCTGCGGCAGCAGAACCTTCCATGCACCGCCGCCGGCGACCGACCACCTGAAGCGCAGTTCAAAATCGCCGGCGGTGAACCCCGACAACAGCGGCGTCGAATCGGCCTTGCCGCTGAGCTTCCCATCGGTGATAGTCCAACCCACCGGCGGCGAAATCCCATGGTCCCAACCGGCCAGCGAATCAGGCCGCAGCAGTTTCACCCCGAACGGTTCGTCGGCCGACGCGCCCATGGTGATTGACAAAACCAGCAGTAACGTAGCAGGAACAGTTCGCATCATCAGACATATTATGACCGACCGGATAGACAATTGCAACGTTTTCCCCAACGGGGTCATCCGGCAATAGGGGGATGGGGAGATTGCAAATTGCCTGACTCTAACGTTTTCTATGTGTACGGTCCGCCGCCTGCAAGGGAGGCACAGACCCGAAGGTTGTGTAGCCAATGTGGGTGGTATTGCTTCTGGTTAAGTCGGTGGGCGGGGCTCTGGTATTTGCGTGGCTCGCCGCTGCGGGGCGCGAAGGGACGAAAGTTCTGCAGCAGGGCCCAACCTCGGAGGCGTCGCTCG
>JAUWHT010000130.1 GCA_030605745.1 Pirellulales bacterium
AAGCCGTCCACGCCCCTTTCTGCTCTCAAGCAGCGTAACAAATAAAATGACACTGACAACTGACCACTATCCACTGACCACTATCCACTGACCACTATCTACTATCCACTTTGGTTGCGGCCGAAGGCCGCGCCAAGTTTACGCCGTCCATGATCTGGACTTCGATCGACCGGGCAAACGGTGTGCCGGGTGCGGTCAGCGGGTAGCTCCACACAAACAGGCCGGCGTTGCCGCCCTCCTGCGCGTGGCGCCACTCGAGTTCGAGAATAAAATTCTCGTACTGTTTGTCGGTCCGCATTATGCCCGTCGGAATGCCCGTACAGTGGATCATCCCGTCGCGGACCGTAAACGTGCCGGGCGCACAGTTGACGTCGACCCAGCCAGACAGGTCCTTGCCGTTGAACAACAGCACGAACCCCGTTTCGTCACCTACAGCCGCCTGCGCCAGCGCCAGAGCGGCAACAAAACCGATAACCGAAAACTTGAACAGTCTCATCACAAAACCTCCTTTTGAGTTTTCTTAAAAAATCTTCTACTCAGTACTGGGAAATACTCACCACGGAGACACGGAGAAGACCAGAAAATCATTTGTGGGCAATACACAACTGACATCACCAGCATGGTCCTTTCGCTTGTGACCTAATTCTTTTCTCCGTGTCCTCCGTGCCTCCGTGGTGAGCTACCTTTTACACAAACTTTGTTACACCCGGCATGGCGACCGGGTATCGGCCGTTTTCGTCGGGCATGGTCGGCGGATCCGCGTCGAAGGAGTACCTCTCCGGCGACAGGTCCTGCTTCGAGCCAAGCGCCCGCTCCCAAGTAATCGCCTGGCCCGTGTAATCGACCATCCGGCCAAGGATGGCCAGCATGGTGCTCCGGGCCATGTACAGGCCGTTGTTGATCGGCTTGCCGGAGCGGATCGAACTGAACAGTTCTTGGTGTTCGAACTCGAACATGTTTCCCTTGGGGCCGTCGTAGCGCCAATTGGTCTCGCCTTCGATGCGGTGCTTGAGCACATTGCAACGGCCCTTCGTGCCCAGCACGAGGTCCGACCGCTGAGTATAGCACCCGGCCTGTATGCGGCTGTGCAAGTACAACCGGACACCATTGGCGTATTTATAGGTCACGACGTGATGATCGAAGATGTCGCCGTACTTGGGGTCGGTATGGACCTGACGGCCACCCAGTCCCCAGGCTTCCAGCGGCGGCTGGTCGCGCATGGCCCAGGCACCGAGGTCCAGGACATGCACGCGCAGCTCGACGATGAAGTCGCCGGAGAGCCAGGTGAAATGCTGCCAGTTCCGTATCTGGTGCTCCATTTCGGTCCACTCCGGGCTACGGTCACTGCGGCGATAGAAAGAGTTGCTGAGGCCGGTTGTCTGGATGGCCACAATATCGCCGATGGCCCCATCCAACACGCGATTGATCGTCTCCTGCTTGCCCAAGTCATACCGCCAGCAGAGGCCGGAAACGATGCTGAGGTTCTTCTTCTTGGCTTCTTCGCAGGAGGCCAAGACGCTCCGCACCCCGGGCGCGTCGACCGCGACCGGCTTCTCGGCGAAGACGTGTTTGCCGGCCTCCACGCACGCTTTCAGATGCACGGGGCGGAAGTGGGGAGGCGCGGTCAGGATCACCACGTCCACGCCGCTGTCGATCACCTTCTGGTAGGCGTCGAACCCCACAAAACAATGATCTTCGCTCACGGCCACTTGGTCGGGCTTGCTCTTTTTCAGCCGCTGGAGGCTACCTTTCAGCCGGCCGTCGAAGACATCGGCCATAGCCGTCAGCTTGTTGTTCTTGTCGGCGTTCAGTGCGTTGACCACTGCGCCGCTGCCTCGGCCGCCGCAGCCGATCAGGCCGACCTTCAACACGTCGTCGCCCGCCGCATGGGCGCTTCGGGCGATTGTCAGACTGCTCGCCATGGCCCCGGCCGCCACGGCAGCAGAGGTCTCCAGAAAACCGCGACGAGAAGTCGAAGTCTGGGTTTTGTCTTGTCCTAACATTGTCAACTCCTGTAGGGTGGCTGGTGGGAAGGCAGGGTCCCTGCCCGGCTGCGTAGGGTGGAAGTTCGCTGCCGCTCGGGGAAGATGCTTCTCAGGTACTTGTAGTCTGCCCGGCAACCGGGGATCAGTTTCTGCGGCCGGACACCCTCGATCTCGATCTGAATCCAGCCGCTATATTGGATGTCGTCTATGGCCTTGCGGACCTCGTTGAAGTCGATCTTGCCCTGGCCGAGCATACGCCCGATAAACTTCTTGCCGTGCAACTCGATATCTTTGGCGTGGAACTCACAGATTCGGTCGCCCAACATGCGGATTTCCTTGTAGATGTCGCGGCCTTTGTAGGCCGAATTGCCGGTGTCGTAATAGACCTTTACCGCCGGGGACCCGACGCCGTCGATGACCTTCATGTTGTCCTCGGCACTGTAGGAGTTCTCCATACTGAAGATGATTCCTTCCTTCTCCGCACGTGGCACCACCTCCTTGAGAATCCCGATAATGTAGCCCATCTCTTTCGCTTTCTTCTCGCCCTCGCTGCGAGGGAAGAAGGCAGACATGCTGATGGTGAGTCCCAGGGCCTTGCAGACGTCGATGCTGTCGTCCAGCAGTTGGGTCGCTTTGGGATCGCCCTTCACCAGCAGGTTGCCTGCGCCACTGGCATTCAGCGAGGCGATTTCCAGGCCGGTGTTTTTGGCGGCCTCAAGATAGGTCTTTTGCATCTCGGGCTTGCGGAGGTCCGTATCGTTAGTGCCGATCATGCTGATCTGTAAGCCTTCCACCCCACCGATCTCCTTGGCCAGTTGGAAAGCCGACACATCGCGGCGGCGGAGCGTCCAGTCGCACACGCCGATCTTGAACCATCGCTGCCTGGGGGCGGCAAACAGCGGTTCCAGGCCGGATACTACGGCCGCAAACGCAGCCGCCCCGGCGGAACGGGAAAGCATTGTACGTCGCGTGATTTCGTGGTTGACAAGTCTCATCGTAGTTCCTGGTCGGTTTTCAAGGTTCTCGGAACCTTCCCGAGAAGATTTGCCCTGAACCCATTGTTTTGATTCTAAGCAGGGCAATCAGGCCTGTCAAGGAGCTTTCTGCTTACTTCGTGGTGAGTTGCCTTCTACACAAACTTCGTTATGCCCGGCATGGCGACCGGGTATCGGCCGTCGGGACCCGGTTTGGTGGGCGGATCGGCGTCGAAGGAGTATCTCTCCGGCGACAGGTCCTGCTTCGAGCCAAGCGCCCGCTCCCAAGTAATCACCTGGCCCGTGTAATCGACCATCCGGCCAAGGATAGCCACCATGGTGCTCCGGGCCATGTGCAGGCCATTGTTGATCGGCTTGCCCGAGCGGATCGCGGCGAACAGTTCCTGGTGCTCGACATCGAACATGTTGACCTTTGGACCCTCGTAGCGCCAGTTGGTTTCACCCTCGATCTGGTTCTTGATGATATTGCAGCGGCCCTTGGTTCCCAGGATGAGGACAGAACTCTCATTGTAGCATCCGCCCTGTTGTCGGTTGTAGGCGTACAAGCGAATACCGTCGGCATATTCGTAAACCTCGGCGTGATGGTCGAAGATTTGGCCGAACTTTGGATCGGTTCGGACTTGACGACCACCCAGGCCCCAGGTCCTAAGCGGCGGTTCCTCGCGCATGGCCCACGCGGCAAGGTCCAGTTGGTGCACGAACATCTCGGCATTGATGTCGCCGGAGAGCCAAGTGAAGTAGTGCCAATTGCGCAACTGGTACTCCATTTCGGTCCACTCCGGTTTGCGTTCACGGTACCAGATAAAACCGCCGTTGCGGGTCCCCTGGATGGCCACAATATGGCCGATGGCCCCGTCATGTACACGCTTTACCGTCTCCCTTATGCCGTAGTCGTACCGAGAGCAAAGGCCGGAGACGATGCTGAGGTTCTTCTTCTTTGCCTCCTCCGTGCTGGCCAGCACGCTGCGGACCCCCGGGGCATCGACCGCCACCGGCTTCTCGCAGAAGACGTGCTTGCCGGCGTCCACGCACGCTTTCAAGTGCTTCGGGCGAAAATGGGGAACCGCCGTCAGGATCACCACGTCCACGCCGCTTTGGATCACCTTCTGGTAGGCGTCGAACCCCACGAAACAGTGATCGTCGTCCACGGCCACCTGGTTGCCCTTGACCTTCTTCAGCCGCTGTAGGCTGGCTTCCAGCCGGTCGGCGAAGACATCGGCCATGGCCGTCAGCTTGACGTCCTTGCCGACGTTCATTGCATTGACGGCCGCACCGGTACCCCGGCCGCCGCAACCGATCACCCCGACCTTCAACACGTCGTCGCCCGCCGCATGCGCGCAGCGCGCAATGCTCAGGCCGCCGGCCAGGCTGGCCCCGACGGCCACCGCGGCCGAACTCCTAAGAAACTCGCGGCGCGAACGCTCGCCCACGCCGCCTTTGCCGCACCCGTTGTTCATGCTCGGTTCTCCTTGGATCAGACATTGGTTGGTCCAGGCAGTTTGCACACGTCAAACATTATATCATAACCAGAAGCACCACAAGAAGTCAACCGTCGGGAAAGCCATCAACAGGCATGACAGGCATGACTACCGCGCAAAAATCTGTCTTTTTCACAAATTTTTCCTTGGCAAACGCGGGCGAAGACGTGGAAAAAGGTGACATTTCAGCCGTTTGAAGTGGTTTTCGCACAAACCGCTGTAATAGCCGCCCGCGCAACGCGTCGCGGGAATGCACCCGCGGGGCGTTGTCCCCGGCTACTACAACGTTTATACTTCGTAAGGAGCAAAACATGGAAACAGGGTTCAAGGAGAAGATCATGTCCAGTGGCGCTGCTGTTGGAACAAGACTTCGGCTGTTATGGTTGGCGCTGGCCGTGGTGCTGGCTGCTGGTGCTGCGGGCGGGCGGGCGGCGAAAACGGGGCCGCTGGCCGGCGGGCCGCTGGAAAGCTGCCGTATCGGCGGCGGGTTGTGCGTGCAGGTTGGTTGTGCCGACGTGGCGCTTGCCGCTGAGTTGGCCCGAACCGACCGGTTCCTGGTGCACGTGCTCGCGGCCGACGCCGCAGAAGTTGATCGAGCGCGCGAGCGGCTCCACTCGCAAGGTCTCTATGGACTGGCGTCGGTCGATCGGTTGGACGCAGACGGCAAGCTGCCGTACACCGAAAACCTGGTCAATCTGCTGGTGGTCGAAGATCGTCCGGGAGTCGACGTACCGCCGGGGGAAATGGTGCGGGTGTTGTGTCCCGGCGGCGTCGTTTTCGTGACGGGCAAGAAGGCGTCGCAAGCGGCGCTCGAGGCAGCCGGGCTGGAAGATGTGCGAGAGGTCAAAGCCGACGGCCGGTGGATCAAGGGTCGTAAGCCGTGGCCGGCGGAGATGGACTGTTGGACACATCCCCGTCACGCGGCCGACGGTAACGCGGTTTCACACGACAAGCTGGTCGGTCCGCCCCGACGCATCCGTTGGGTGGCCAGTTCGCCGTGGCAGCATACCTACTTCAACTACATGGTCAGCGCGGCCAGGCAGAGTTTCTATGGCGGCGTGCTCGCCCGCGATAGCTTCAACGGACTGCAACTCTGGCGGCGCTCGTTGAGTTCCGCACCAGACCACGATGGTTTCAAATATCGATTACCAAAGGGAGGTGTGCTTCCGGTTACGGGAGGTGAATTGCTGTTTGCGGTCTCGGACGAGAAGCTGTTGGCGTTGGACGGCACGACTGGAAAAACGGTCCATGAGTATCCCAAAGCGGGTACGCCAGGCACTATCTTGCACGTGGACGGGACGCTGATCGCGGTCGACAAGGAGTCGGTCCGGGCGTTGGAGGTCGAAAGCGGCCGGCTGCGCTGGAAGTACCAGGCGGCCGAGCCGAGGTACGTGGTCGCCGGTGATGGGGCCGTCTATCTCCTCCAAGGCATCCCGCGACGCGGTCAGAAGTGCTCGGCCGTATGTCTCGACTTGGCGACCGGCAAGGTCCGTTGGCAAAACGACGATTACCCGTTTATCGAAAAGATTCGCCGGTTCGTCTATCACCGGGGGCTGCTGGCCTGCGAGATCTCGACGCTCTCGGACGACGGGCCGGGCAACGTGATCCACGTCGCCAGTGCTGCTGACGGCAAGCCGCTGTGGAGCCACACGTTCGTGCCCGGCATGTCCCACAGGAAGCAGGCCAGGGCGATGTTCGTCGGCGATCTGCTCTGGATTTTAGAGACCAACAAGTGCACGGCGCTGGACGGACGAACCGGAAAAGTAAAGCAGACGCACAAGGCGGGCTGGGGGCACTGCTATCCACCGGTGGCCACGGTCCGCTACATGTTTGCCGGCGAGATGGACCTGACCAGCCTTGAGACCGGCCAGGTCGATGCAAACCGTATCACCAAGGGAGTCTGCGGGCGTGAGGCGGGGTTCATGCCGGCCAATGGGTTGATCTACGTGGCTCCGAAGACCTGTGTGTGCTGGCCAATGGTCCGCGGTTATGTCGCTCTGGCCCCGCAGCGGCCGGGAGGCAAGTTGGCTGACGAGGTGGCAGCCAGGGTGGAGAAGCTCGATTTCGTGCTGCAAAAGGGCATCGAGCCACCCGCCCTGGATACTGCCGATGCCAACGACGCCTGGCCCTGTTATCGCCACGACGCCTGGCGAAGCGGGAGTACGACGGCCGAGGTGCCTACCGATCTGAAGGTACTCTGGACGACCGAACTAGGTGGCTGGCCCAAAGGACCCATCGCCGACGATTGGCGACAAAACCCGGTTGTGCCGGGCCCCGTGACGCCGCCTGTGATCGACGGCGGACTGGTTTACGTCGCTCGGCCCGACGCCCACCAGCTCGTTGCCCTGGACGCCCGGACCGGCGCGGTCCGCTGGCGGTTTACGGTCGGCGGGCGGATCGACACCGCGCCGACGATCCACCGCGGGCTGTGCCTGTTCGGCTCGAAGAGCGGTTGGGTGTACTGCCTCCGTGCGGATAACGGCAAGCTGGTGTGGCGGCGGCGGGCCGCTCCGCTCGATGAGCGGATCATCGCCTATGGCCAACTCGAATCGCCCTGGCCAGTGCCCGGCAGCGTGTTGGTCGTCGATAACGTGGCCTTCTTCGCCGCTGGACGGCATCCGCTGGCCGCCGGAGGGATTCTGGCCTTCGCCGTTGATCCACCTAGCGGCAAGATCCGGTGGGTCGGGCGGCTGAATACGTTGTCGCAACACCGGTTTTATGGCGACCATCGCCGGGAGTACGACTGCTTCGATCTGCTGCATCGCGAAGGTAATTGTGTGGCCATGTCGCGCCGGCTGTACGATCGCGCAACCGGTCAGATAACCGAGGATCCGAAACGCGGGTTTGCACATTTGACGACCGGCGGCTCTGGAGTGATGGTTCCGCAGGGCGTGTGGTCTTACGCGCCACGTCAGCAGAGCCCGGCGCGGACTCCGGAGCACAAGGTTCGCCCGCTGCGGCGGCCACTGGTGGTCTTCCGCGACAACACGCTGTACGGCTGTTCGGAGGACAAGCGGACCGTGTATCGTCGCGACTTCAACCTGGCCGGCGGCGAGCAGTTCGACACCGCCTGGCACCACAACATCTGGTATTTGTGGAGCCACAAGATCAAGGAACTCTGGCGGAGCCAGCGGCTTGCCCGAGGCGCTAAATGGTCGGTCGAAGTGTTCCCGGACGCCCCGCCCGGCAAGGGCGTCGCCGCCATGGTATTGACCCGGGACAAGATATTCGTGGCCGGTTGCCAGGGCGGCTTAACCGTGTTGGCGGCCAAGGACGGCAAGCCGCTGGCCCGGCACGAGTTGCCGGCACCGGCCTGGGACGGCATGGCCGCCGCAGCCGGCCGGCTGTTCGTTTCGACCCGTGATGGGCAGGTGATCTGCCTGGGGACTAAACCAAAATTGCCTACGCCAGCACCAGCTTGCTCGTCTGGCCGTGCCGATAACCGGGTCCAACTGGTGCAGGTAGTAAGGCATTACCCGCAAGTCGGCCAGCCGGATTGACAGGAACGCGTCCAGCATGTAACATAGAGTGAGTTGGAGTGAGTCTTCGATGGCCCGACACCAAAAGCTGTTGATGCGCGTGCTGCAGGGATCGTCGGACGCTAACATTCCTTTCTCGAAATTGTGCCAACTGCTGGAGTGGCTGGAATTCGATGTGCGGATTCACGGGAGCCATCACATCCTTACCAAAGATGGGATCGAGGAAATCCTGAATTTGCAGCCGAAGAATGGTAATGCCAAAGCCTACCAGGTCAAGCAGGTTAGGCGAGTAATCCTGAAATACGGGCTTGCAGGTGATATCAATGGCTGATACGCCAAGATACGAAATCATTATCTACTGGAGCGCTGACGACAAGGCGTTTGTGGCGGAAGTCCCAGAATTGCCCGGCTGCGCCGCAGATGGGCCCACATACCGCGAAGCGCTGAGCAACGCCGAGATTGTGATCCGCGAGTGGATAGAAACGGCCGAGGAACTGGGCCGTCCGATTCCATGCCCGAAGGGGCGCCTGATGTTCGCATAGCCAAAAGGTAGGCGACCCAGACTACGACGCCTACGCCAGCACCAGCTTGCTCGTCTGGCCGGGAATCTCGCGGACGTAGCGGGGGACTGCGTAGCCGGGCAACCGGGCGCGGAGTTGGGCGATCAGCCGGATGCCGGTCGGCTCGGGCACCTGGAAATGGGCCGTGCCGGCCACCGGGTCCAACTGGTGCAGGTAGTAGGGCATTACCCGCAGGTCGGCCAGCCGCTCGCATAACTGGGCCAGCACGTCGATCCGGTCGTTGATCCCGCGGAGCAGCACCGCCTGGTTGAGGACCGGGATACCCGCATCGACCAGCCGGCCCAACGCGGCGGCCACCGCAGTGTCGATCTCGGCCGGATGGTTGACTTGCACCACCACGACGGGCGAGAGGCGCGTCCCGCGAAGCCAGCCGAGTAACTCGTCAGTCACTCGTCGGGGGATCATCACCGGCAGCCGGGTGTGTACCCGCAGTCGGCTGAGATGCGGGATTTGGGCCAGTCGCCGGGCAAGCCGGGCGAGTTGCTCGTCGGGCACCGTCAGCGGGTCACCGCCGCTTAGGATCACCTCGTGGATCGAGCGCTCGGCCGCAAGTCGCCGCATGGCCGGCTCCCAGTCGGCAAGTGTGCGGGGCGAGGCATGATGCGGAAAATGCCGGCGGAAACAAAAGCGGCAGTGGACGGCACACCGACCAGTTGTTACCATCAGCGATCGACCCTGATATTTGCATAGCAGACCGGGGGCCACCGTGGCCTGGGCTTCGCCGAGTGGATCGGCGGAGAACCCGGGCGACTCGGCCAGTTCGGCACCGCGTGGCAAGACCTGTGCCAGCAGTGGGTCCTGCGGGTCGCCGGGCCGGATCCGCCCGATAAATGGACGAGGGACCAGCAGCGGGAAGCCGTCGGCGGCACGCTCGGCAGCGGCTGCCACCGACGGGTCCAGTCGCAACAGCCGGCACAGTTCGGCCGGGTCGTGGACCGCATCGGCCAGTGCCGCCCGCCAATCGGTGCACAACGGCGCCGCCGACACCGTATCAGTTTGAAGAGTTTGACTTACCATAACAACAAACCGTACCATAACCGCACATAATCCACAAAGCCGCGACCGGTGGTCGCGCCAACAGAACATGGGAAAACCATCGTGGCCAGCTACAACACAAGCGAGTTCCGAAAGGGGCTGAAGGTCCAGTTCGACGGCGATCCGTACTCGATGATCGAGTGCAACTTCGTCAAGCCGGGCAAGGGCCAGGCACTTTACAAGTGTAAGTTGCGGAACCTTCTGCGCAACACCGTCATCGACCGAACCTACAAGAGCGGCGATTCGATCGAGGCCGCCGACGTCGAGGAAATCAAGGCGCAGTACCTCTACCACCAGGCCGGCACCTTCGTGTTCATGGACAACGAAACTTTCGAGCAGTACGAGCTGAGCGCCGAGCAGGTTGACGACGGCTGGAAGTATCTCAAAGAGGGCATGGTCTGCGACATGATGCTGTTTAACAACAACCCAATCGCCATGACGCCGCCGAACCACGTCGTGCTAAAGGTCGAGTACTGCGAGCCGGGTGTGAAGGGCGACACGGCAACCAACGTGACCAAGCCCTGCAAGGTAGAAACCGGCGCCGAGTTCCTCTGCCCCGCATTTGTCGATATGGGCGACCTGATTAAGATCGATACACGCACTGGGGAGTATATCGAGCGGGCGAAGGAGTAGGGATGAGGGGCGAGGGGTTAGGGGCGAGGGGCGAGGGCAATCCGCTTTCTGGTTTCCGGCCGGTGGCGAGCTGGGCGAATCTGCGGCGGCGGGCCGAGTTGCTCCGCCGGCTGCGGGATTTCTTCCACAGGCATGACTTCCTGGAAGTCGAGACCCCAATTCTCTCGGCCGACACTGTAGTCGATCGCCACCTGGATCCGTTTCATGTCGAATTCGACAACCGGCGCATGTGGCTGCAAACCTCGCCTGAATTCGCCATGAAGCGTCTGTTGGCCGCCGGCGCCAAGGCGATCTACCAGGTCACCCGGACGCTGCGTCAAGGTGAGCAGGGGTCTCTGCACAATCCCGAGTTCACTATGGTTGAATGGTACCGCGCGGGCGACGGGATGGACGAAGGGATGCAGTTCACTAGCGACCTGTGCGAGGTAATGCTCCAGTGTGGCCCGGCCGAGCGCATAAGCTATGCACAGGCCTTCCAAGAGCACGTTGGGCTCGATCCCCATACGGCCGATACCGAGGTGCTTGCCGCTGCGGCCAAGCGATTGGGCATCGAGCGGCCGGCGAGTCTTTCGGCCGACGACCGCGACGGTTGGCTCGATCTGCTGCTGGTCGAGCGGGTCCGGCCGCACTTGGGCCTCAAGCAGCCGGTGCTGTTGTACGATTATCCGGCCTGCCAGGCAACGCTCAGCCGGGTTCGCCCCGGCGACCCGCCGGTGGCCGAGCGGTTCGAGCTTTTCCTCTCGGGCGTCGAACTGGCCAGCGGCTACCACGAGTTGCTCAACCCGGCCGAACTGCTCAAGCGGAACGAGCGGGCCAACGCCCAGCGCCGGGCCGACGGCAAAACGACCTTGCCCGAGAAAAGCCGGCTGATCGCAGCCATGCAATCCGGTCTGCCGGCAGCGGTCGGCGTAGCCCTGGGATTCGACCGCCTGGTAATGCTGGCCGTTGGCGCAAAGAGCCTGGCCCAGGTAATGGCGTTTCCGTTCGACCGGGCGTAGTTGAAAGTGCATCAGCAGGCCATCAAGACAACTTGGGAGGCTTGGGTCACCCCCCGACTGTGGGGCGGCCAGTTCTGGTGTTGACAGACATTCCAGTGTGGAATATACTTGTGTTAGAAGGAGCGTTGCCCTTGGCAACTTATTCCAGGATGGTATAATTTGATGTGGAAGTTGCAGCGGACAGCCGAATTTGAAAAGAGAGTGAGGAAATGGCCCAAAAAACATCGGCGCGAACTGACGGCGATGTTTGACAAGCTCGATACGTTCTTAGGCGCGCTGAATGCGGGCGCGCCAGTGGAACAGGTGAAGTTCGGGTTCATTCACTCGGAACCTCACGGCGTCTTGGCGATCGATCAAAAGGGTGGTGGTTCAGGCCTCAAACAAACAAGGCTCTACACTTATCCCAAGAAGAGCGAGCAAATACTCCATCTCATCGTCATTGGTGATAAAGCTTCCCAGAAGAGTGACATTGAGTTTTGCTCGCACTTCGTGAAATTGCTGGAAAACACTGCTGCAAGGTAATTAACCCTTGCTCGACCTTTGTACCCTTACACGTGACCTGTGTCTAGTTGCTCGGACACCGAAAACCCCTGCTAACGCAGGATTTCCACAATCCGAATTCTTGCGAAAGTTCAGATATGAACACAAATCGACAATATGTGAGCGTTTCAGAACTGCTTCAAGATATTGCGCCTGATCGCGAGTTTCAGGCTGAATTTGAAGAGCATGTGCAACGCAGGAAGGTTATAAAGCACCTGCTTGCGCTTCGTGCGGCCAAAGGTCTTGCACAGCATGACTTGGCCGAAAAACTCGGGTGTACGCAGAGTCGCATCTCAAAGCTGGAAAACGGAACGGACGACGAGCTGCGCTTGGGTGACCTTCTGAGATATACGGGTGCCCTCGGCTTGAGTTGCGGAATCATGCTATCTCCCCGGCGTAGCACCGTTGTTGAGCAGATCAAGTACCACGCTTTTTGCATCAAAGACCGACTTGAGCATCTGGTCAACTTGGCAGGAGACGACCAGGCTATGACAAGCGGTGCAGCAAGGTTCTTGTTGGAGACTGTTGTCAACGTGATTAAGATGGTGGCAGATTCCGCCGAGAAGCTCCCAAAGAATCCCGAGACACAATCGCCCTACATCCGCATTGAGACATATGGGCCGGACATGGGTGGTCAAATCGCTGGAGACGAGCCGGCTTCCATACAAGACCGCAAGGCCACCGCGTAATCAGGATTATTCGTGTCCACTTCTAGCCAAACCGTCCGTGTGAACCTTGCCGAGCGGAGCTACGGCATCGAAATCGGCTCCGGCAACATCGAGCACGTCGGCCGGCTGGTCTGCGCGCTGGGCAAGGTATCGCACGCGGTGGTGATTACCGACGAGAACGTGCAGGAGCCGCATGCGGTCCGGGTGGCCGAGAGTTTGACCAACGAGTTGATCGAGGTTGACATTGTGGCGGTCGAGCCGGGCGAAGCGTCCAAGTCGATCGACATGGCGGCCGGATTGTGGCAGGGGATGCTCGAGCTGGGGGCCGATCGCAAGACACTGGTCGTCGCTGCCGGCGGCGGGGTGGTCGGCGACCTGGCCGGGTTCATCGCGGCGACATACGCTCGGGGTCTGCGCTTCTTTCAGGTACCCACCTCGCTGCTGGCGATGGTCGATAGCTCCGTCGGTGGAAAGGTGGGCATCAACCTGCCGGAAGCAAAGAACATGGTCGGGGCCTTTCTGCAGCCGATCGGCGTGCTCGTCGACACCGACACGCTGGCAACACTGCCGCCGCGCGAGTACCGTGCCGGATTGGGCGAGGTGGTCAAGTACGGCGTGATCCTCGATGCACAGTTGTTCGACTACCTTGAAGCCAACGTCGCCGGGCTGCTCGAACGGGACCGCGACGTGCTGATCCACGTGATCGCCCGATGCTGCCGGCTGAAGGCTGACGTGGTCGAGCGCGACGAGCGGGAAGAGACGGGCCTGCGAGCGGTGCTCAATTACGGGCACACGTTCGCCCACGCCCTGGAAGCTCTCGGCGGTTACGGCGAACTGCTGCACGGCGAGGCGGTTTCCATCGGCATGTTGTGTGCCTCGCGGCTGGCCGAGCGCCTCGGCCGGGTCGATGCAAAGTTCACCCGGCGGCAGCACGAGTTGCTGGCGGCCTTGGGCCTGCCGGTCGAGCCGCCCGAGGTGGATCGCGAGCGAATCCTGAGCACCATGATGCACGATAAAAAGGTCGCCCACGGCCGGTTGCGCTTCGTATTACCGAGCAAAATGGGGCGCGTCGAACTGGTCGGCGACGTGGACCCGGCCGATGTCCGGGCCGTGCTGGCCTAAAAGTAGGTTAGGCTTCAGCATATCGCCTGGCAGAGAATTTATCATTTATCAATATGGGACTTTACTTCAACCACGACTTTACTCTTTTCTCTGTAAATAACCGTCGGATAGGTATGATTAGCCTTTAGCTTTTTTGCCCCCCTCAGTTCAATAGGCAAAGCTGAGTGATATTCTTCTTCTCCATAGAGCAGCTTCTTGCCGTTAAAATTCAGTTCTTTGGAAGGCTTCAGGATAACCGCCTGTTTGCTTCCATCGTATAATGCATTTCCTATGGCCTTAAAGAAGTGGAAGAAGATACTACTTCTCCCTTCGATATCGGCAACAACGGGGTAGAAACAAGAGGCAGGGTTCTTGACTTCAGCAGTTAGCTCTGGCCACTGGTCGTCGTAGCTGTAGTCTCTGTATTGGGCCCAACGGAAGAAGTTTAGGTCACGCGCGGCATCGGGATAGAGTTTCTTGCCAAATTCGCGCACATTGGAAAAAGCATCGAAAGACTTCGTTAGTTCCTCATACCCCTTTTGCAGCTCTGCTTTCTCGCCCAAACGGAAGTAACGGCCAAAGAAAAGGATACTGCGTCCCTTATGCGCATAATGTTTGCCCAGTTCTTGCATCAGATGCATCTGATTGTAGAATCTCTGGAAGCTTTCCTTCTCCTGTGTCACATAAGGAGCAGCTTCTTGGACAAGGCGAAAGCAGGCGTTTGCTTCTTTTAATACGGTCTCGTAAACCTGCAATGGTGTCATTTCCGCACCACCACCATTAAGGTAACTCTTCAGCGTGGTGCGCTTTCCTTCCTTCAGGTAGGGAGGAAATGGGTTATAACGGCGGCCAGGTGGTCCTCCGGTGGACATCATCCGGTAGGTTAAGCCGAGCTGGGGTTGCTTAATCGTAGCTTCACAATAGTGCTGGGAGAAGAAGAGACAGGAGAAATCTGAACTGTTGATATAAGCATCAAGGATCTTTTCCGCCGCAGTTGTAGTTGTACCATATTTTTGCTTTATTAGACGAATCCAGTATTCACGGTCAAGACGGCTGTAATCGAAGCTATACTTGCCTGCGCTCTTAATCCAGAGCCAGTCCTGTTTCCACTCCTCTAGGTATTCAGAGCCTCGCCTTAGGTGGATACCAAAGCCATCCACTCCTGCTTCAGCGTCGTTTTTCAGCATCTTACGCGTAAACTCTGGATGAAACCAGGGATAAGGATGACCCGTGTCATTGCTCACCCAGGCGCCATCCCAAGTTATACAATCCATTGGTTCACCATTTACCAACACATCGGCGGCATGGCGTCTCAACGCCAGGGAGGGGAGTGGAGAAATTGTGTTCTCCTCGTTGTGCTTACGGGTAGTCCATTTGAAGTTAGGGTAGTAGTCCTGCAAGCGTTCAAAGTAATTAGGGTCAGCACCGTGACCTCGATAGATGAATGTGCAATCTTTTACGCCACTTTCGAGAATACCGTCGATTACCACATCCTTCATCCAATCCTCTTTCACCTTGCCGTTAGCCACCTTGAAGCCCGGGTCACCAGCGCACCCGCCGATACCGGCTATTTCTGGATAGGTCTGAACGAAGGAGCGAACGGCCTTACGATTGAAATCGGCCGATTCATCACTCCAATAGGCGGTGCGTGCCTCCGGGTGCTTTTCAGTTACCGCCTTTGGCACAAAGATGTGCCAGGACATGAAATATACGTCTATACCCCTCGTTCCGCACTCAGAAATGAACCATTGGATATAAGGTATGCGCTCGTTGATCATTCTATCTTTGGTCATCGGCTTTTCCTCATCTACGCTCTTGAGGGCTTCAGGATATTCAGGGATGTAGCAGAGCGCCGCAAGGGGATTCTGGTGCCAGAAGAAGAAGGCGTTGTACTTGCACTCGGCCAGATAGTCTAACAGCTCAATCATAAAAGGTTTGTCATAGAATGCCCTTGCTGAATAGATACTCCGACGACGATTGGAACAAACGTCATCCCTGCCGGTCTTGGTATTGGGGGAGAAATACGTCCCGGTCTTGATATGGGTGGGGAAATGCATCATGAATGCCCGTAGTTTGTAATCCGGTTCCTTCACCCGCTTTTCCGGAATTCCCGAGAGTCCATAGAGCTTGACTGTCTCGGCTAAATCCATTAATCCGTGCAACACTCCTCTAGCATCAAAACCGATGACTTTGATTTCGTTACCTTTCGAAATAATCGCGAAACTCTCAGGCTTGCTTAATCGGGCCTTGTCGGGTAATTCGGAACAGATCTGGAGACACAACGCCTTCCCTTTCTTAGCCTCAGCGGGGTCAAATTTTGTTTTCAAACTGTGATTTTTATCCTTCAATACCTGCTGTAGGTGTCCAATGCCATAAAGCACCCGATTATCCTTTAGGTCAGAGACAAGGTAAAAGGTCTCCGCAGATAAGGATGCCGAAAAAATCAACCTTATTAGCACCACAGAAATCAGTAAGATTACTTTTTGCATGGTTTTCCCTCCTCGTACTGGGATTTCGGCTCTTCCGTTTTTAAGTGCGAACTCCGCACTTTTCGAGGGGTTGAGCCTTTTAGATTCAGAGGCCTCGATCCTCAACAACAAATGCTTGCTAGCACAACCTTGAGAATACCATAGCCGGTGCAACCTTGTCAAACGCCAGAATCGAAAATTCCGTTCGTCCTGTGCCACTTATGGGGGGGGGCGTAAAGCATTACAGCGTAAGACTTTACGGCAAAATTTGCCCGGCGAAAATTTTTTTTCGGCCGGACCGAAAAAGACCCGAAAAGTGTGGTAACTGCTACAGCAAGTGTGGTATTCCACATTCCTGTCAGACAAACTTGCTCGCCTCCTTTGCTCCCCCAAAGTGCCTTTTGGGGGAAAGAAAACCTAACCATTCAGGAATTCCGCGTTGCGTTTAGCGCGCTGATGATGTTATCTTGCCCACCGATAGCGGTTTCGCACGGGGCGGACCGCCGCAGGAAATGTTCAGGTTGCTAGAAACAAAGGAGGCCACGGATGGCTGAAACCGAGGTCAAAGTCAAAGTGAAGTTGGACTTGCCGGCAGGCGTGGAACTGTTGGGCTACGAGCGTTGTCGACGTTGCTTTTGACAATACCGTGGGCCCAGGTGCCGCTGATGCTGCTTGGCCGGCTGGAGGTGTTCGTGCTGCTGGTGCTGTTCGTACCACGTTTCTGGCGGGGACAGTAGCCTCTTGCGGTACATAAAGCCGCGGCTGTTGGTCGCGCCCGGAAAAAACGCGACCGGCGGTTCGCCGTTATGGCGCGACCACCGGTCGCGGCTTTATGCCTTTTCGCCGCTGGTATCGCTGATATACTGTTTTACATGTGCGAATCCAACCATGAGTCGGACCATACTGCCGAGCCAACGCACGAGGAGCTGGTCGATACGTTGCGGCTGTCGTTGATTGCCGGGGTGGGGCCGCGGATTCGGCAGGCGCTTTTGGAGCGGTTCGGATCGCCCCGGGCAGTGCTGGCCGCCGCGCCCGGCGAGTTGTGCGAGGTGCAAGGCGTGGGACCGAAGTTGGTGCGAAAGATCGTGGCCGCCGGCAAAGAAATCGACGTCGAGCAGGAAATCGCGCTCTGCCGGGAACACGGCGTGGACATCCTCACCCAGTCGCACGATCACTACCCGCGCATGCTCCGCGAAATCCACGACCCGCCTGGTGTGCTGTTCATCAAGGGAGATCTGAATCCCGACGATGCGCTGGCGATCGGCATAGTAGGCACCCGCCACGCCAGCCAGTACGGGCTGCGGCAGGCCGAACGACTCTCCGGCGGCCTGGCCCGGGCGGGGCTGACCATCGTCAGCGGCCTGGCCCGGGGGATCGACGCGGCCGCCCATCGCGGGGCGCTTGCCGCCGGCGGGCGGACCCTGGCCGTGTTGGCCGGCGGCGTGTTGAACATCTACCCACCCGAACACGACAGGCTGGCCCAACAGGTGATTGCCGACGGCGCGCTGCTGAGCGAGTCGCCGTCCCGGGCCGAGCCTCTCGGCGGCATGTTTCCCCAACGAAACCGGCTCATTAGCGGTCTGTCGCTAGGCGTGATTATCGTGGAGGCTCCCGAGCGGAGCGGCGCGCTGATCACCGCGCGACATGCCATGGAGCAAGGCCGTGAAGTGTTCGCCGTGCCGGGGCACGTCGACGGCCGGACCGCACGCGGCTGTCACCAACTGATCCGCGACGGCGCCAAGCTGGTCGAGAGCGCCGACGACGTGCTGGAGGAACTCGGCCCGCTGGTCGAGGCCGCACCCCGAGACAATGGTCAGATCATCCACCATCCGGCCGAGTTGATGCTCAACGACTTGGAGCAGAAGGTGCTCGCGGCGATCGACACCGATTCGACCTCAATCGACCGGATCGTCGCCCAAAGCGGCCTGCCGGTGCAGCGGGTGCTCTCGACCCTCAGCGTGCTGGAGATGCGCCGGCTGGTCCGCCGGCTAAGCGGCACGACGGTGGTGCGGGTGTGACCCAAATTCGGAATTCGGAACTCGGAATTGGGATTCCTACTTCGGCGTGTAGCGGCGGGGCTTGCCCCGTGCTGCTCTGTCGGCCGAGCGCCGGGCAAGCCCGGCCGCTAAACGGTTTTTCTGACGTCCGGTCACCGCCGGTTTGGACGGTTTGGGCGAGCGGGTGATGGTGATCAAGAAAAGCAGGTTTTGCGGGAACTGCGGCGGGATCCACATACAGAAAGCCTAGGTCCACAGGGTGTCAACTAGCTGTCACCCCGGGCAAAAGTTATCTGTAAAGCCGCGACCAGCGGTCGCGGCTTTACAGAAGAAAGGCTGGATTTCGCCTACTGCCTACCGCTTACCCCTTACCGCCTACCGCTTACCGCCTTCAGCCGCTTGGCGATGGGCGGATGGCTGTGGAAGAGCAACACGTCGAGCCAGTGCGGGTTAGGGTCGTCCTTGTTTAGCTTGGCCAGCTTGCGAAAGGCCGACGTGTAAGCGGCCTTCAGGCCGGTACGCTGCAGCGCGTACCGGTCCGACTGCCGTTCGTAGCGGCGGGTGACGACGTTTTGCAGCGGTTCCAGCAGCATCGCGAAAACCGTCAAAATCAGCATCACCAGCGGCAGCGTGCTTACCGGCAGCCGGGCGTAGTCGATGTTGCCGTGGAAACCGACCACCCAGCCGGTCAACAGCCGGTCGCAGATCCAGAAGCCGGCAGCGCTGTAAACAATGCCCGCGGCGATCAACCGGTGGATGTGATGAAAGACGTGGTGGCCGATCTCGTGGGCGAAGATGACTTCGATCTCGTCGGGCGAGAAGCTGTCCAACAGCGTATCGCCCAGCAGCACCCGGCGGGTTCGCCCCAGCCCGGCCAGCATCGCATTGGCCTTGACCGTCTCGTCGCTAAGCCGGATGCGATAGACGCCTTCGATCGACAGCCCGGTCCCTTTGGCCAGCCGGGCAATCCGCTGGGAGAGTTCCGGGGCGTCGAGTTTTTCGATCTTGTAGAACAACGGCAGAATCAATACCGGCGCGAGCTGACCCAGCACGACACTGACCACGAAAAACGCGCCTGCGGCAACCAGCCACCAGTACGGCCCGGTGGTCCAGATCAGCCAGTACAGGCCCAGCACCATCACCAGGCCCAGCGCCACGGCCAGCACGTTGCGCTTGGTGTACCGCCACAACCAACGGCCAAACGTCTGGGTGCTCAGTCCGAAGCGGTGCTCCAACACGTGTCCCGAGTAATATGAGAGTAGGAACGATACGCAGATGTGCACTGTGGTGACAATCAGAAACAGCGCCGCCAGCCGCAGCGACCAGCAGCTTTCCAGCACCGGCCAGGTTGTCAGCCAGCAGTCGATCGGCCGAGCCAGCAGCAGGGCCATCACGGCCAGGTAGGCCACGTCCAGCCCCTTGTCGGCCAGCGTACAGCCCAGGTCGAGCCGGCCGTAGCGCTTCGCCTCGGCCAACTCTTCGTCGGTCATTCCGATCGCATCGGGTTGTTGCAGTTTGTCCATATCAGGGCTCGCGTCAAAATAACTTGTACAATTTCCAGCGGGTGTGGCACGCCCTGAGCGCCGCGAAGGGCGTGGATTGCCGAATCCCCACGCCCTTCGTTCCTCAGGGCGTGCCACCCAATTTGATCTTCGACATGATCAGCTTGGAGCCGGCTGTGTCGATCTTATAGGTGAAGTGCTTGAAGAAACTCAACCCCAACAGCGGCGCGGCGCCGGGTAGGTGTTCCGGCATCACCGCGCAGTCGACGTTCTTGGCGATGAACTTGCCCACCCGTACCGAGTCGGCCAACTTCCGCCTGCCATCGACCACGCTGCCGTCGGCCAGGCGGAGTTGCACCGCCGGATCGTCCTCGGTGGGAGTCATGCCCACCGCCGTTGCCGTCTTCCAGGGCATGGTGATGATCGCTGCCCCGGTGTCGATGGCCATCTCCTGGGTGTGTTTGCCGTTGAACGTCACCGGCACGTACCACAGTCCGCCGCTGCCTTTGCTGAGTTGGATTTCCTCGGACAGCACCGTGTCTTCCATCTTTTTCAGCCGCCTGCCCAGGCTGAGGAAACCGGGCCCGGGTCCCAGCCTGTACGTCTTGCCGACCGCCTTGCTGTAATGCTCCACTGCCAGCTTGACCTTGGGTATAGTGGTCAGATCCTCGTATTTCTCCTTTACGTTGTTGTACATCTTCCGCGTTTCCAACAGGTATTCGATGTACTTTTCGGAGGCTTCGTTCAGCGCCACCCGGACGTTCTTCAGCGACTTTTCCGCCTCACCCGACTGCTGCATCAGCATGATCCGATCGACCAGTTCGTTCATCATGCTGACGATCCGGTTGTGTACCTTGGCCGATGGGGCCCTGGCGAGTTGCATCCGCAGCTCGCGGCGTTTTTGAAGGTATGCAATGATCAACTTCTGCTTATCGTCGACTGTCTTTTGCCATACGCTGACCTCGCGCTGGGCGCTGGTAATCTTCTTCTTTAGTTTCCTGGCGGCGCGCACCTGCTTGCCGAGTTTGGCCTCTTCTGGCAGCGAGAAATGGCTGCTCAGACGCCGAAGCCCCATATCGTTGAGATATTTCTCCGCATCTTTTTCGTCGGCCGAAACGGCGGTGCACCATAACAACAGCGAGATGAATCCAATCAACAACCAACAACACCGACAGCACATGGTATGGTTCCTATTGGTCTTGATGTTCAGTCCGAGTCGACTGCCCCGGAATTATTTCGCCGCGGACCAGGTCCTCGAAGGTTTGCCGGCGGCGGATCAGGTGGACTTGGCCGTCTTGGATCAGCACCTCGGCGGCCAGCGGTTTGGAGTTGTAGTTCGAACCCATCACGGAACCGTACGCCCCGGCACACTCGATCACTAGCAGTTCGCCGACCTTTGCCTCGGGCAGCAGCCGGGTGGTGACGAAGCCGCCTTTCTTTTGGGTGAAGATATCGCCCGACTCGCAAAGCGGGCCGCCGACGATCACTTCCTGCTCGGGCCGACGCATATCGCCGTCTTCCGGGACAATCGACATCGGGTGGTAGGCGCCGTAGAGGACCGGTCGGGCCAGGTTGTTGAAGCCCGCGTCGACCAGGTAGAACGTGTTGTCGGCCTGCCGCTTGATTGCGCGGATCTCGGTCACCAGGTAACCGCTCTCGGCAACCAGGTAGCGGCCCGGCTCGATCTCCAGACGCACCGCGTGCCCGAACTTCTCTTCCAGCCGCTTTCGCGTGGCGTTCCACAGGGCGTAGTAGGCGTCCAGGTCGACGTAGTCTTCCCCCGGCCGGTACACCACCGGCAGTCCACCGCCGGCGCTGATCGACTTCAGCCCAGGCCCCAACTTGGCGGCCGCCTTCTCCATGGCCCCGCAGACCCGCGAAAGGTGTTCCAGGTCGGTGCCCGAGCCGATGTGCATGTGCGCCCCGGTTATCTCCAGCCGGCAGCGCTCGGCACGCTCCACGCATTCGGCAATCTGCTGGCGCCAGATGCCGTGCTTCGAGCGCCTGCCGCCCGTGTTGGTCTTCCGGCTGTGTCCGTGCCCGAAGCCGGGGTTGATCCGCAGGGTGATCTCCCGGCCCGGCGCCCGGCTGCCGAGTTGGTCGATCATGTCGGCCGAGCCGCAATTGACGTGGATGTCCTGCTCGACGCACAGTTCGAGCGATTCGGCGTCGAAGACATCGGCCGTGTAGACGATCGGCGGTGGGTCGCCCTGGGCCGAGTAGCCGGCCGCGATTGCCCGGCGTATCTCGGCCGCACTGACCGCGTCGACCAGCACCCCGTGCCGGCGCACCAGGTCGAGGATGGCCAGGTTCGAGCAGGCCTTCTGGGCGTAGCGCACTTGGTCGAACGCCGCCAGGTCGCCGATTCGCTCGAGGATCACTGCGGCATCGTAGACAAACGTGGGCGTGCCGAACTGCCGGGCGAGTTCGGCCACGAGAATCCCGGCGATCTCGGTTCGCGACGTGAAAAAGCGAGGCGGTGTGGGCATCGTGGCACGGTCCCCAACAGAACGAATCGAGCACCCGGCACTTGTAGATCTTGAGCAGGGCAATCAGGCTTGTCAAGAGGCTCAGATCTTGATGAACGTCTTCTTTCGATACATCCAATACAAGATCAACCAGATAACCGAGAATCCGGCCACTCCTCGCACAAGGTCATTACATGACCCCAACCATTTGGCTAATCCGCCCACAAAGATATCTCCAATCAAGCGGAAATCGAACAGCCGGGTGGATACATATACGGCAATTGCGTTCATTCCGATCACGACAAGTCCGAACGCACATTTTTTCAGACCCCATACGTCTATCAGCAGATAGAACAGCGCCAACAGCAAGTAGCACCAGCCGGCCGCGTAAAGCACGAACGAGCTGGTCCACAGGTACTTGATGATCGGGAAGGAATCGTTCCAAATCAGGCCGAGGACCAGGCAGGCGATTCCCGCTGCCAAGAGCCCGATGATCTTGGTCACTTGTTTTCGTTCTGAACGCAGCAAGTATCCCGCCATCACTCCCAGCATTACGGTGCTGCCGAAAGTCATGCTGCTGAGAATCCAGGTGTAGGTCAGTGGCGGGCGGAACGGTCCGAGTATCAGTTTGTCGAGATAAACGGCCAGGTTTCCTTCCGGCGTCAGCACCCCTGGGCCGTATCCCGGCACCGGCACGCACGTCATCAAGATCCAAAACAACAGCATCAGCATGACTGCCAATAGGATCTGGCATACTTTTCCAAGGTGAAGCATTGCTATCGACGCGATGAGGTAGCCTGCGGCGATGCTCTGGAGTGTGTTGCTGTAGAGCTGTAGCTTCGACAGGTCGTACTTCAGCAAGTTTCCCTGCACCATCATGCCGAGGATCCAGAGGATTACCACCCGCTTGACCACGTGATAATAAAGCTGTTTCTTGCTATCTCCTCGGGCGATACGCTTGCCGAAGGAGAATGGCATCGCGACTCCGACGATGAAAAGGAACAGCGGCATGATAAGGTCTTCAAAACGGAATCCCTCCCATTTTACATGCTGTAGTTGTGTGCTGATGAACCTGGTTGCAGGACAATCGAAGATTTTGTCCAGGCTGCCGAAAATCCATTGCCCGCCGATGATCCAAAACATTACGAAACCACGCAACGCATCGACAGAGGCCAATCTGCTGCTCGTGGTCACGGCGTGACTGCCCGCAACGGTGTTCTCACTTGATTCGGACATTGTGAACTCCAACGCCGGCCGGGATTTTCACTCTTAACTGTTTGGAGAGATCGGCATTCTTTATCACGGTTTTGCCATCCACGCTGATTGTTGACCGGCCCAGATCTTTCGCCAGCCAATCGGATAACAGCAGATTCCACTGCGATGTATGGTCCCTAAAATACCGGCAGTAGTGCGGGTCGTAGCTAACCTGCAGGGCGAGGTCTTTTCCTCCGCCGCCCGAGAGCTTGGCGTGGATGTAGCCGATATACTCGTTAAGCCCCATCCACTCGACATTAGGATGTTCCTCGAAGACCCGCAGGAATTGTTCGGGATGCTCGGCTATTCCCTTGTCGTGGCCGTCCGGCGGCGCCTCGACCCGCAACGGGTCCTCCATTGTACCCTCGAAATCCCAACCGCGAACCGCCATATCCGGGCCCAGATAACCTCTCCACGAGCGATCTCCCGTGTGAAACCAGCCGAATCCGGCGCGGGCGGCCAACCGCGAGGTGTGGTTGGGATACGAAGTGGAAACCCCATCCCCACCGCGAATGAACGCTAAAGGGGTTATTCCGAACTGATGTTCCATCCACCTGATACCGGTTTTCATTCGCCAGAAGGCCTCGGCAGCCGGAATCTCCTTGTTTCTTCGGGTATACTCAGCACGGGCGAGGTTTGCGGTTTTTTGGACCGGTCACGCAGTACCGGCGTGTCAGCAATCACTGCTAGCACAACGAAATATAGTCATCCGTAAACTGCTGGTCAAGATCAAAAATCCGGAATTGGCGAACCGG